>NZ_CAWMYC010000024.1:0-171412 GCF_963872035.1 Scytonema sp. HK-05 | reverse complement strand
GTGATTTGAGGAAGCCCACACTATACCGCTTACGGTTAGTGTGGGAGGATGTCACCTTCCTACGATTCTTTAATAGCACCAGCCTTCTGTGAACAGATATTACTCAGCAATATTAACCAAACCTGGAACTTGTGAATTAGCCAATGTTGGCGCTGTAAATATACGGGAATATAAACTTGATGGTTGCTGCTCGGCAACAATTGGTAGAACTTGACGGGCATGACTTGCGACTTGCATAGTCTTCACATCATATGTTTGTGTCGCCAATTTGGGATACAAGCCGATCCCGATGATGGGAAGCAACAGACAAGCGGTGATGAACAGTTCGCGGGGTTTGATATCCGCTACTACTGCATCTAGCACTAACTCTTCGTTTTGCTTACCGTAGAACACTTCGCGCAGCATCGACAGTAAGTAAATCGGAGTCAGAATCACACCAACAGCTGACAACAGCACGACGACGACTTTGAAGCTAGAACTGTAGACATCGCTTGTGGCAATACCGATGAATACCATCAACTCTCCGACAAAACCACTCATTCCGGGTAAAGCTAGAGAAGCCATTGCACCGGCTGTGAACAAAGCAAAGCTTTTGGGCATGACTTTTGCGATACCACCCATTTTGTCCATCATCAAGGTGTGGGTACGCTCGTAAGTGACTCCAGAGAGGAAGAACAAACTAGCAGCAATCAAACCGTGGGAAACCATCTGGAGCATTGCACCGCTAATCCCCAACTCTGTATAGGAGGCAATCCCAATCAGCACAAACCCCATGTGGGCAACTGATGAGTAAGCCAAGCGTCGTTTGAGGTTAGTTTGAGCAAAGGCACAGCAAGCACCGTAAACAATGTTCACCACACCCAGAATTGCTAGAACTGGAGCAAAGGAAGCATGAGCGTTGGGCAACATCTCCATGTTGATGCGGATCAGCGCATAACCACCCATCTTCAACAACACACCAGCCAAAATCATCGAACCAGGTGCTGACGCTTCACCGTGAGCATCGGGTAACCAGGTGTGTAGAGGGAAAATCGGTAGCTTGACACCAAAGGCAATTAAGAAGCAAGCATAAACCAGAAGTTCAAAGGCTTTGGGATATTCCTTCATTCCCAGAGTTGCCATGTCGAAGCTGACAGTATCTCCAGAGAATGCCATTGCAAAGCCTGCTACCAAGATGAATATTGATGCAGCAGCAGTGTAGAGAATGAATTTGGTAGCTGCGTAGCGGCGCTTTTCTCCTCCCCAGATCGAAATCAGCAGGTACACTGGCACCAACTCAATTTCCCACATTAGGAAGAACAGCAACAAATCCTGGGCGACAAACACACCAATTTGAGCGCTGTACATCACCAGCATCAAACCATAAAATAAACGCGGCTTATTGGTCACTTTCCAAGCCGCGAATATTGCAAGTGTGTTTATCAAGCCTGTGAGCAGTATCAAAGGCATCGACAAACCATCAACTGCAACAGACCAGTTCAAACCCAACTGAGGAACCCAAGCATATTTCTCAACCAGTTGGTATGCAGAACTGTGAAAATCGTAGTCCTGCCAAAAGGCGTAAATCATCAACGCAAAGTTCGTGAGCGCAACTCCCAAACCATACCAGCGAACAGTTCTGCCTTCCTTATCTGGGATTAAGGGAATGGCTATAGCAGCCACTATCGGCAACAGAATTATGGTTGTTATCCAAGGAAACTCAATAGCATTCATCACTGACAATCGTTTTACGTTTTTCTTTTTAATTACATTATATTAAGGAATTCATACTTTTGTGAAGGCGATTCCTTTAAAAAAATCAAATCTTTAGGATTGATAAGAATAAATACCTACAAAAAACTCTCAAAATTCATTCTAAATGTAAAGTTTTACTAAGTCAACAAAAAACGGTGACTCCAGCCACCGTCAAAAATTGTAATATTAGCTCTGTTTTAGGAGGGATATTTGGCAATGCGACTTATCATTACTGAAGCCAAAAGATAGATAAAGTTAACTAATGAAAACTTGATGATACGGTTGACAAATCTATCAAAATTTTAAATTCCTAAAACCTTAGGAACCGGAATCGTCTTGAACCGATAAAAGGTGGTTTCAGGATATTGCACAAACCTCAAAGACATATATTAGTGTTGCAAGTTCCCAAAAAACAGGTGTAGAAAAATTCAAAAAAATAATTTTGAATTTATAATTTTGAATTTTGAATTGCTTTTGCCCCTTGAGTATCAACAGAAAGCGATCGCACCTCTGCCTTAATTCCCTCGTTCATCCAAGCAGCTGCCATCGCCGCCGCCACAGCTTCAGAATCAGCTTTATTTGTTAAAGCCAACAGCGTTGGACCTGCACCACTTATGACCATGCCATAAGCGCCAGCAGCAACAGCAGCAGAATGCAGAGCATCATAACCTCGAATCAATGCTTTCCGATAAGGCTGATGTAACCTATCTTGCAAAGCAGCCCTCAACCAATCACCCGTACCAGTTTCCAAACCTCGCAACAACAACCCCAGATGTGCCGTATTAAAAATCGCATCTGCACGACTCACCTCAGTTGGCAAAACCCGCCGCGCCTCCTTGGTTGAAAGCTCAAAATCCGGAATTGCCACCACCGGCACAACATCCTCACTCCAAGGAACCTCACAAATTTCCCACTCTTGGCGTTCTTGGAGCCTTGGCGGTTCATTTTCTACCCCCGTCGCCGCCAAACGACATCCCCCCAACAAAGCCGGCACGACATTATCTGGATGTCCTTCCAAAGCGATCGCCAACTCCATCACTTGCAACTGACTCAAAGGTTCCCCCGCCAGCAAATTGGCACCAACCAACCCACCGACTATAGCTGTCGCCGAACTCCCCAAACCCCGCGCCAGTGGAACACCAAGATGAATATCAATTTGTACGGGTGGCGGTGTCTGCTCTATGTGTTGATAAAACTTCACAAACGCTTGATAGAGCAAGTTACTTTCATCAGTCACAACTCGTTCAGCCTCCGCACCCGTGACAGTAATTTTCACCCCCCCTGTTTCCCCCCCTTGGGAAGGGGGGGATGAAAAGGGGGGTATAAGGCTCGTAAACTTAAACTCGTTGTACAGCGTTAAAGCCGCACCAATACAATCAAAACCTGGTCCTAAATTGGCAGTTGTAGCTGGAACAGTGACAGATACAGAAGAAATAACAGACATCAGTCGCTAAAAACTAATTAATCAACCAGCATCCCACGTAACTGATTGATTTGCTCAACACTCATCCCAATTGCCTATAAATATCCAATAACTCCGCCATACTGGTTTTCCAAAAAATTAAGAGTGTTTAGCACTGTTTCAGGCGGAGAATCAAATTCCTCGATACCACTCTTGACTTTGCCCTTACAGGAGGGTGTGTACTGGTAGCAAGAGTTAGGAATGAGCATTTGAGAACTAAGAATAATAACTCATCACTCATAACTCCAGCAAGGCGAGAGGTCAAGTAATGCTAAAAATCGGCCACTTTTCCAAACTCAGCTATGTAACGGTAAAAGCACTGCGCCTTTACGACCAACTGGGACTGCTCAAACCATCTCATGTAGACCACTTTACTGGGTATCGGTACTATTTGGCTAACCAGTTACCTCGACTTAATCGCATTTTGGCGTTCAAAGACTTGGGCTTTTCTCTTGAGCAAATTGCCAAGCTGCTAGACGAGAATTTGTCACCACTGGAAATCCGCGGGATGTTGCGACTCAAGCACGCGGAACTTCAGAGGTTAGTTGAGGAAGAACAGGCGCGGCTATTACGTGTGGAAGCAAGACTCAAGCAAATTGAACAGGAGGATACTATGCCTAATTACGAAGTTGTACTTAAAACCGTGGAGCGGATAAAAGTTGCAGCGATCAGGGAAACGTTACCAAATTATCCCTGTATAGGACGACTATACGATGAGTTATTAGAGTATTTCAAGCAACACGGAGTGAAAGAGGGTGATTATTGGGGCGCGATATGGCATGACCCTGGATACAAAGAGTCTGATGTGGATGGTGAAGCTGTGATCTCATTTGAGGGTGAGGTATCCAGTACTGACCGCGTGTTGATTTATGAATTACCAGGTGTAGAAAAAATGGCAACTGTAGTTCATCATGGCAGTTACAAGACCATTAACCAAGCCTATGCTGCCTTACCAACTTGGATTGAAACTAATGGATATAAAATTATCGGTTCTAACCGCGAGGTTTATATAATTGGGGGACACCAACAGGACAACGAGTCATATGTAACTGAAGTGCAGTTTCCTGTCGCCAAGGCTTAGCTCAAGGTTATCGGGAGTAGGAAATCGGGAATTCGACTCCCTACTTCCTACTCCCGAAAAAAAATTTGTTAAGAAAAATGCGTCTCTATTATGGTAAATTCATAAAAGGAAAAAAAGATTAACGGACTGAGCGCGAACTCAGTCCGGTAAAAAAAGCGGGTTAACCGCTATAGATCTGGTTAACCCGTGCAGCTTTGGGAACGCGCAGAGAAATTACTATTGCAATACCAACTTAACGTTGGCATTTTGTAAACCGCGCTGCTTCACTTCTGCCAGGGTCTTGTTAACGGCATACTTCTGGTTGATCGAGTTGATCAATTCGGTTTGATTGTGCTTCTTAGCAACGCCCCACAGGTCTGCAATCAGATCGAAGGAACCGTCGCTGTTGCGAGACCAACCGAGGTCATATTCGCCTTCCAAAACTGCAACGATGTCGGAACGAACACGTTGACCGTTGTAGCCACGAACATCAGCTTCGGTCTTTACAGTGATGCCCAAGTCGCGCAGGGAAGCCTTGAGGATTTCTGCATCGGTGATTTTGGTACGCAGAGTGCTAAAGTGAGACATTTGGGTTTCCTCCAAAGAGAAAGTAGAGAAAAAGACAACGGTTTGTTTTAAGCGAAGCCGCGTTTACCAAGACGCGGTTTTTTCATAACTGCTAGCTTTTGACGCTAGCCTTTCCCCCTGTGGTAGCAGGAGAAAGCTTTTAGAACTCCATTCGCTGATATTCAGCAACGGAGGATGCGGCTGGTCTTGCTCGCTGTCTAGCCCAGTCTCGAAGAGCTGTGACCTGTTCTTGCATCGTACGAGACAGCGGTAGTGTTGCTTTCAGTGCCGCAATAATATCTAATTGTGTGAACTCCCGATCTTGGGCAAAAGCTTCGTACATTGCCGCAACAATCGCTTGTTCAATTTCTGCCCCAGAAAATCCATCAGACATCTTAGATAGCTGTTCTAGGTCAAATCGCGAGATGTCTTCCCGACGACTGGAGAGGTGTATATTGAAAATATGCTGGCGCTCTTCAGGTGTGGGGAGATCCACAAAGAAAATCTCATCAAAGCGACCCTTCCTCAAAAACTCACCAGGTAGGCGCTCAACTCGGTTTGCAGTCGCCATAACAAATACTGGAGATTTTTTCTCTTGCATCCAGGTGAGGAAAGATCCGAATATCCTGCTGGAAGTACCACCATCGGAGTCAGAAGACCCTGTTGTACCAGCAAAGGATTTATCTAACTCATCGATAAACAAAATTGCTGGAGAAATCGATTCTGCTGTTTTGAGAGCATTACGCAAGTTTGCCTCCGAACGACCCACCATTGAGCCATCGTAGACTCGCCCCATATCTAACCGCAGTAGTGGCAAACTCCATAGCCGAGAGGTAGTTTTGGCAATTAAAGATTTACCACATCCTGGAACTCCCAAGATTAGCATTCCTTTCGGTTGAGGCAAACCATATTCACGCGCTCTCTCTGTAAAGGCGTTAGAACGTTGTTTTAGCCACTTCTTTAACTCATCCAAGCCACCAACAGCATCAATCGTTGCGTCTTCTTCTATGTATTCTAATATACCATTACGTCGAATAAGCTGCTTTTTCTCAGATAAAATGATATCTACTTCATCTTCCGTCAGACGCCCCTTCGTTACCTGTGCCTTACGGTAGACTTTTTCAGATTCATCTTTAGTCAATCCTAAAGCAGCCCTTAAAAGCTTTTCACGCGCTTCTGTTGCTAGCCGTCGCCCACGATTTTGTTCTATATGGCTCGTTAAAACTTTATTTAATTCACTCATGTCTGGAAGCGGAAAATCGAGAACGACAACTTCCTTTTCCAGTTCAATGGGAACTTGCTGCATAGGCGACATCAAGATAATGTTTTTCTGAGTGCCTTTAAAACCAGCGATCGCATCACGTAATGACCTTGTTGTCGCGGGCGCATCAATAAATGGATGTAAATCTTTAAGAATAAATATACCTGGTTCTCTCTGCCGGATGATCCATTCAATCGCCGCCTCTGGAGAAACGGTGTTGTGTTGAGTGACATTCCGGGGTTGACCATACTCCACAATGCCGTGCGTTACTGTCCACACATAGACTCTTCGCTGCGGCTTTGATGATTGAGCGATGGTAAAAATTGCCTGCTCAGCCCGCTCTTCCTCGGAGGTCACAAGGTAGATTAGAGGGTATTGAGCTTGAATGAGGATGTTGAGCTCTTCTTTCATACAATCGACCTACTTGAGACCTTTACAGACAGTACAGACATCGCTTTTTTTGATAGAGATGAGGCTATTATGAATCTAAAATTCATAATTCCTATTTAGCAAGGAACTAACTCTTCCTTACCCTTCTGATTAGTTTCATCTCTTTCCATATCATCAATGGCAAAACGCTCTTTTTGAGCTACAACTCCTGCCTGCTTACTCAATGTGACCAATTCCCCATCGCGTAGCACTAATGAACTTTCACAAGTTGGACAGGAGTGAACTCTGTGCGTCCTTCCATATGATGCTTCTACTTCTTCTACCAATTCTGAGTTTGCCAGATAGAAATCTAAGGCGCGTTGAGCAAGTTCTGACATCGGTTCGGAGTCAATTGCTGAACGAACCTTCAACTTCCTGTGCAGTTCTGGCGACAGATACAATGTTACCTTTTGCTTAGCTTGCATATTACTCTTTAACGGTCTTACCCGGGTATGTATCTTACGATATCGGACCCCCTTTTGCTTGTCAAGACGTCAAAACGTTTTGACGGCAATATTGTTACATTTGTTAATAATGTTCTTTTGTCATGAGTCATAAATTCAGGGTTGTGCGTCAAAACGCCCTTATCCTCATCCCCCTATGGGGGTATACTACATCTGGTTTCAAAAACTCCTTAACCTAGAAGACCTATAGCAATTCCCGTTACGGCTTCTTTGTTCATATCCGAGTCATTGGACTTCCTTGCCACCCCAAAAGAGCAATAGTGGAATTGCCTTCATTTCATCGCAAAATAACTCTGTTGACATTGAAACTGACTTAGAGCGTAGGTGAACTATTGCCAGGAACGCTGCAAAAGCGAGAAATTGGACGATTACGACAGCTTCTATTACTAAATTGCTCAAGGCGATCGCATTGCTGAGTCCTGAGTAGTAAGCCTTGGGTGAAAGAAAACAGGAAAACAAAGGAACAGGCAAAGCAATTTTTATTCCTCCCACCTCCTCATTCTCCCATCGAAAGATAGTTAAGAGGGGACACAAACCTGGTAGATTTAGCTATCAGCGAGTAAAAACTGGTCAAAATGAAAGTCCTGGTTATTGGTGGAGATGGATATTGCGGTTGGGCAACCGCACTTTACCTTTCAAATCGCGGTTATGAAGTTGGTATTTTAGATAGTTTAGTGCGGCGGCACTGGGATAATGAGTTGGGAGTGCAAACTCTTACCCCAATTACGCTCATTCAGCAACGCATACAGCGCTGGCACGATTTGACTGGTAAATCAATCGACCTTTTTGTTGGCGACATCACTAATTACGAGTTCCTGAAGAAGGCGCTGCAAACATTTGAGCCAGAAGCACTTGTGCATTTTGGTGAACAGCGTTCAGCACCTTTTTCGATGATTGACCGCGAACACGCAGTTCTCACCCAAGTGAACAACGTAGTTGGTACGTTAAATTTGCTATATGCAATGCGGGAAGATTTTCCCAATTGTCACCTGGTCAAGCTGGGAACAATGGGTGAATACGGCACACCCAACATTGATATTGAAGAAGGGTACATCACAATAGAACACAACGGGCGTAAAGATACCCTGCCTTATCCCAAGCAGCCCGGTTCAATGTATCATCTCAGCAAAGTCCATGACAGCCACAATATCCACTTTGCTTGCCGAATTTGGGGATTAAGGGCAACAGACTTAAATCAGGGCGTTGTTTACGGTGTTTTAACCGAAGAAACAGGAATGGACGAGCTGTTGATTAACCGCCTTGATTACGATGGCGTGTTTGGAACGGCGCTGAACCGTTTCTGTATTCAAGCAGCCATTGGTCACCCCTTGACTGTTTACGGTAAAGGCGGACAAACTCGGGGATTTTTAGATATTCGAGATACTGTCCGATGTATTGAACTAGCTGTAGCTAACCCAGCCCAACCTGGTGAATTCCGCGTGTTCAACCAGTTTACCGAACAATTTAGCGTCGGCGACTTGGCGCTGATGGTGAAAAAAGCTGGTAACGCAATGGGACTGAATGTGGAAATCAATCATTTAGATAATCCCAGAGTCGAGAGAGAAGAACATTACTTCAACGCCAAAAACACCAGATTGCTGGATCTTGGCTTGCAGCCCCACTATCTTTCTGATTCCCTTCTCGATTCTCTGTTGAACTTTGCTATTAAGTACCAGCATCGAGTTGATAAAAATCACATTTTGCCTAAAGTCTCTTGGCGGAGAAATTAGGTAAATCCTGAATGCGGCTAGTCACAAACAAACAACTCACAGCTGTTGGAATTCAAATTCAGTATCAGTTGTGTACAACACGGTGGAGAGTCGAGATTGCAAGCCCTTGGGCTGATCCATTTCAAAATTGCAGGTTCTACGATTTCAGGGTTTCGTCGTATTGGGTCAAAAAAAAGAGCCAGCCTTCCTTTATTGACTAGTTCACTCACACAGCTATTAGATAGAGTTGCTCTCTTGGCTGGCTCTTTTTTCCAGGCTTTACCCGAAAAAGATAAATTCTGCGTCATGGCTGTCGGAAATCGCAAAGCGCTTTCTTAGGGTACGCAAACGACTGCTATTCGTCGTTTACGGCAGTGTTAGCTTCGCAAGAGCGCTGGTTCATCGCCTGTCTAAATCTGGTCGTCATATTGTCGCGCAGTATGACGACCAGTGTTTTTAAGATGATGAATTAGAAGAATGAACGGTGAAATACGCGATTCTTCACTTGATAATTTTATACTATCCTACGGTAAGCTGTCCTGCCCAGGACATTTGGGTGCGGAGCTTGCCTCCGACCAAAGCAAAGTGTACCTGGCGTCTACACATTGATTTTTGCCTTTATTTTATATTACAAATTTCGGTGGTACTGACTATTTTTTTATGCGGATCGCCCTATTTACCGAAACCTTTTTGCCTAAGGTTGATGGCATTGTAACACGCCTACGTCATACTATTGACCATCTTCAGCGCAATGCTAACCAAGTCCTAGTAATTGCCCCAGATGGTGGCATTACTGAATACAAAGGAGCTAAAGTATATGGTGTCTCGGGTTTTCCCCTGCCACTGTATCCAGAGTTAAAAATGGCACTACCTCGTCCTGCAATTGGTGATACTCTGGAGGAGTTTAAGCCAGATATTATTCACGTCGTGAACCCAGCTGTCTTGGGCGTAGCTGGTATATTTTATAGCAAAATCCTGAATGTTCCCTTAGTTGCATCTTATCATACACACCTGCCTCAGTATCTTCAGCATTACGGTTTAGGAATGCTGGAAGGGTTATTGTGGGAACTACTGAAGGCAGGTCACAATCAAGCAGCTTTAAATCTGTGTACCTCCACAGCAATGATGCAGGAATTAATAGCACATGGTATTGAAAGGGTAGATTTGTGGCAAAGAGGGGTGGATACCGAATCGTTTCATCCTGACTTTGCAAGTCTTGAAATGCGATCGCGCTTGTCGCAAAATCATCCCGAAAGCCCATTATTACTGTACGTCGGGCGTCTTTCCGCCGAAAAAGAAATTGAGCGCATCAAACCAATTTTAGAAGCCATACCCTCAGCACGGCTGGCGTTAGTGGGAGATGGTCCCCACCGCCAAGCACTGGAAAAACACTTTGCTGGAACAAATACTCATTTTGTTGGGTATCTTGGCGGTACAGAATTAGCCTCTGCCTTTGCAAGTGCTGATGCGTTTATTTTTCCTTCTCGAACGGAGACACTAGGATTAGTTCTACTAGAAGCTATGGCAGGTGGGTGCCCGGTAGTTGCAGCTCGTTCTGGCGGCATTCCTGATATTGTGACAGACGGGGTGAATGGATATCTTTTTGAGCCGGAAGCAGATGTTCAAAGTGCTATAAGAGCGACTGTTCGTCTTTTGGAACAGCAACAAGAACGAGAAACTATCCGTCAAAACGCACGTCGGGAAGCAGAACGTTGGGGATGGGCTGCTGCTACACGCCAGCTAGAAACCTACTATCAAAAGGTTATTTATTCTCAATTGCCAAGGGCGGCATAAGCATGATCAGGGAATAGGGAATAGGGCATACCCCATTCCCGATTCCTCAATCTAAAATCTAAAATCTAAAATTCTAAATCCCCATGTCCCTCCTAAATGCTGGTAGCGTCCTGGCTACATTAACTGAACTGACTCAAGTTAATCGCACTCACTCGTTACTGCGTCGTGTCAAAGACCTTTCTGTTAACGAATTTGTTTGCTTGCTCGACTTTATCACAGCGGAATTTCAGCAGTTTCTTCGGGCAATTGAACTGATTAACAACGAAGCTCTAGAAACCATGCTGGAGAAGGTACTGGAGGCGATTACACTCAAAATTGGTCAAATTCTCCAGGCAGAGCAAACCACGATTTTTTTAGTTGACCATGACAAAGGTCAGCTTTGGTCAAAAGTTCCCCAAGATAACACGCAAAGGGCTATAGAAATTCGTACTCCGATTACAGTTGGTATCCCTGGTCATGTTGCCACTACAGCTCAATGTTTGAACATATCTGATACCTCTACTCACCCCCTCTTTAGCCCAGAACTAGAAAAACAAATGGGGTACAAGTTTCGTAATATACTGTGTATGCCAGTTTTGAGCAGCAAAAACCAGATTGTCGCAGTCGTGCAACTGGCAAATAAAGCTGGAGGTCTTCCGTTTAATCACGAAGATGAAGTACACTTTCGAGACTTTGCCTCTTCTATCGGCATTATTTTGGAAACTTGCCAGTCTTTCTATGTTGCAGCTCGCAATCAACGAGGCGCAACTGCTCTTTTACGGGCGACTCAGACTTTGGGGCAAAGTTTAGATTTAGAAGCCACTTTGCAAATCGTGATGGAGCAAGCCCGGATTCTCATGCAAGCAGACCGCAGTACTCTATTTTTATATCGTAAAGAAATGGGGGAACTGTGGACTAAAGTGGCAACTGCGGATGATAAAACGATGATGGAAATCCGTATGCCGGATAACAAAGGCATTGCAGGATACGTAGCCTCGACTGGTGAAGCGCTGAATATTGCCGATGCTTATAAAGATCCGCGTTTTGACCCGACGACAGACCAGAAGACGAGATATGTCACTCGCAATATCCTGTGTTTGCCAGTGTTTAATTCCGCGAATGAATTGATTGGCGTGACGCAGTTAATTAATAAGCATCAAGGTAGTTTTACCGCCTCTGATGAAGAATTTATGCGGGCTTTTAATATCCAGGCAGGAATTGCTCTAGAAAATGCTCGCTTGTTTGAAAATGTATTATTAGAAAAACAGTATCAAAAAGATATTCTGCAAAGTCTTTCGGATGCCGTAATATCTACGGATATGGAAGGTAAAATTGTTACAATTAATGATGCAGCGTTGCAGCTCTTGGGTTGTCCCTTGGAAGAAGCAAACCCTAAAAACAACAAGCATCTTTGGGAACAAAACTTGATTGGTCGTTTCGTGTGGGAGGTTGTGCCAATTGATAATCTCCAATTCCGCCTCCAAGATAGTTTAAAAACTGGGGCAAAACATTATGTCCCAGAGCAAAGTTTGACCGTAGGACTGGTATTAGTACCGAGTGCTGAGTGCCAAGTGGTGAGTGAAACGAAAAACTCAGGGCTGAATAACGCCAGTGCTTTCAAGTTGGGGGATATGCCCACACGCTTGACTCCTCAAGAATCAAAACTTTATATTCTGGCAATACGCGATCGCACCAATCCAAATTTTTTCATTCCCTGGAATCTACCTATTTCGCCCCGGTTGGCGTTGCTTGATGCAAGTAGTGTCAAGAAAATCGAACGCAGTATCAATCTGACTGTCAATCCCTTGACTAACCCAGAAGGAGGGGTACGGGGCGGTTTGGTCGTCTTAGAAGATATCAGTCAGGAAAAACGCATGAAAACCACTATGTACCGCTACCTGACTCCCCGCGTCGCAGAACAAGTCATGGCATTAGGGGAAGATGCTTTGATGGTGGGTGAACGCAAAGACGTGACTATCTTGTTTTCTGATATCAGAGGTTACACTACATTGACAGAAAATCTCGGTGCTGCCGAAGTGGTCTCCTTGCTGAATCAGTATTTTGAAACAATGGTCGAAGCTGTTTTTAACCACGAAGGCACCCTAGATAAATTTATTGGTGATGCCTTAATGGCAGTCTTTGGTGCGCCCTTGCCGTTGACTGACAATCACGCTTGGCGGGCAGTACAGTCGGCATTGGAAATGCGACAACGACTCGCAGAATTTAATCACCGGCGAATTATCCTGGAACAGCCACAAATCCATGTTGGCATTGGCATTAGTTCCGGAGAAGTGGTTTCCGGCAATATTGGTTCCCGAAAACGGATGGACTACACCGTAATCGGGGATGGCGTGAATTTGAGTTCACGCTTAGAAGGAGTCACTAAGGAATACGGTTGTGATATTATCTTAAGTGAATTTACGTACCAGTTGTGCAGTGACCTGATTTGGGTGCGTGAGTTAGACAGAATCAGAGTTAAAGGGAAACATCAAGCAGTTAGTATTTACGAGTTGATAGGCGATCGCCGTACTCCCTTAGATGCCAACACTCAAGAATTTTTATTTTATTACCAAAATGGACGCACTGGATATTTATCGCGCAATTTCCACTGTGCGATCGCCTGCTTTGAAGCCGCCAAAAAAATCCGACCCAAAGACCAAGCCGTTGGTATCTACCTAGAACGCGCTCATCATTATCTTAATCAGCCTCCCAGTGATTCTTGGGATGGTGTCTACAGTAGGCTGACAAAGTAATCAAACAATTATGATCGAACGCTGCCCTGATTCATCATTCATAATTTATTCACTATTCCCATCGTCAGTCTGGAAAGGGTTTTCGCCTATTCCCAGTTCTTTTTTTGAGCGTTTTAAGTTTTTCCAAAGATCCTTGATTTGCTCGTAGGCTTGCTCTGGTGGTATTTTCCCTGATGTCTCCAAGTTACAAATGTAACTTATCTTTTGGGCAAATTCCTGTAAGTTAGCATTGAAAACCAAGTTTTCTGGCTTCACCTGACCGTAGTAGCGACCACGAGGATAGAGAAAATTATCTTTATCTACCATTGTTCTCTCCATTTACTCAATCCCCCCCCTGTATTCGGCTTGCAAGTCAATAATTGGCAACCTTGGTTGAGTTTCCTTTGGTTGCTTACTGACTTTTTGTGCCTTTAAACGATGATTGTATTCAACTTCGGTGGAAACTGCCACAGAAAAAGGTATTGTTATATACTTTTTTATTTCATTTTACCAATTTATTTAGCGAAAAATTATTACAAAATACTGTCAACAGTTATACTTTTATCTATCAATTTACTTACTAGCCAAAGACTAGTGTCTCACCCCAAAGCAAGCAAACTTGTGGGTGCATACATCATTTGTCTATAACTTATGACTAATAACTGATCACTAAAGATAAAATGGTTAAGCCTAAAAGCATAAAAGCTGCTCATCGCCCATAACTTTACCTTTCGCCATGTCTGTTCAAACAAAAGTATACGAAGGCAAAGCTAAAATCCTCTACACAACGGATGATCCTGAAATTTTATTAGCTGATTTTAAAGACGATGCAACTGCCTTTAACGCCCAAAAGCGGGGTAGCATCCAAGGTAAGGGAAATATAAATAATAGCATTTCTAGTAAACTATTTCAACAACTGGAAGCGTATGGTATAAAGACTCACTATATAGACAGTCCAGGCCCGAATCAAATGCGGGTAAAGGCGTTGAAGATTTTGCCATTAGAAGTCGTTGTGAGGAATATCGCGGCTGGAAGTCTTTGCAAACAAACAGGATTAGCACTGGGGACTGTGTTAAAACAGCCATTGGTGGAGTTTTATTACAAAAACGATGAATTGGGAGATCCATTGTTAACAGGCGATCGCCTTTTCCTGTTGGAACTTGCGACTCCGGAACAAGTAGATACCATTACCCATCTAGCATTACAAATCAACAACTTTCTCTGTGACTTTTTTCGGCGGTGCGACATTACCTTAGTAGACTTCAAACTGGAGTTTGGCTTGGACTCACAACAGCAATTGCTATTGGCAGATGAAATTAGTCCGGACACTTGTCGATTGTGGGACAATTCTGCTCAAAGTGACCCAAATCTCCGGGTACTGGACAAAGACCGCTTCCGTCAGGACTTGGGGAATGTAGAGAATGCTTACCAGGAGGTTTTACAACGAGTACTCAAAGCTGTGGAAAGCAATTGAAGCAGATAAGGAATTGGGCACTGGAGACTAAGTCATTCCCAATCCCCAATTCTTGATCCCCAACCCGTAATACTTTTGGTAAAAAAGAAAAACAAATGATTCTTATCCACTTTTGCCTTTTGCAATTTGCCTTATAAAGGTAAAAGGCAAAAATTAAGAATGTAATTTTTACATTAACCTTTGGTTGAGAGCATGATTGCCTAGTGATGGTGTGTGGACGTGAAGAGGAATCCAAAAAAAATGCGCTTATCTCCCGTTTTAGTCACAGTTGTGGCGATTGCAGCCCCTTTTGGCAGTTCGCTGATTGCAAATGCACAAACCCCTAACGGTTCAAATTTAAACCAGACAGCAGAGGGTTTAAAACCTTTAAGCAATCAACAGTACAAAGCCGGGGTCTTCCCAGCTTCGTTAGCAGCAATGGCGAAGCCGGAACTCGTAGTGCCAAGTTTCACAGAAAAGTCAACAACGACACAACCCCCCAACAGTTCTAAACAGACAGCAGAGGGTTTAAAACCTTTAAGCAATCAAC
Organism: Scytonema sp. HK-05; assembly: GCF_963872035.1. Lineage (NCBI taxonomy): Bacteria > Bacillati > Cyanobacteriota > Cyanophyceae > Nostocales > Scytonemataceae > Scytonema > Scytonema sp. HK-05. The sequence goes on along the minus strand of NZ_CAWMYC010000024.1, from coordinate 156,218 downwards.
AGTACAAAGTCGGCGTCTTCCCAGCTCCAGCATCAACAACGACAAAAAAGGCTATATTGCCAAGAAGCTCCAGACCGTTAACAACTGCACAAAATCCTCCGCAAACGCCTACTCCTGAAACTCAACAGCAGCAAACACCTCCCCAAGCTCCTAACACCACTCCCGCACCGGAAAATACCAACCAGCCTGCGGCTGAACCGGGACAAAATCCTGGGCAAACACCTTTTCCAAGCATTCAACAGCAACAAACACCCGCTCCTGGTACTCCCACCACACCGAATGGTACCAACCAGCCTGGAGGTGAACCGGGACAACAAAATCCTGGGCAAACACCTTTTCCAAGCATTCAACAGCAACAAACACCCGTTCCGGAAACTCAACAGCAGCAAACACCTCCCCAGACTCCTGGTACTCCCACCACACCGAATGGTACCAATCAACCTGGAGGTGAACCGGGACAACAAAATCCTGGGCAAACACCTTTTCCAAGCATTCAACAGCAACAAGCACCCGCTCCAGAAACTCAACAGCAGCAAACACCTCCCCAAGCTCCTGGTACTCCCACCACACCAAATGGTACCAATCAACCTGGAGGTGAACCCACACCAGGACAAACTCCAGGAAGTCCGCAACCAGAGCAATCGCCAGAAGCCGCTGAACCCCGCGTGCTGGTCTCTGAAGTCTTAATCAGATCTGAAAGCGGGCAACTCGTGCCGGAACTGGAAGAGCAAGTGTATAGAGCAATTCGCACCCAACCAGGACGAACAACCACCCGTACCCAACTCCAAGAAGATATTAACTCCATTTTTGCCACTGGCTTCTTCTCCAACGTTCAAGCAGTGCCAGAAGATACACCAGTAGGAGTACGGGTGAGCTTTGTTGTACGACCTAACCCCGTCCTGACTAGGGTGCAAGTGCAGGCAAACCCCGGCGCAAATGTTCCTTCTGTACTACCGCCTAGTACTGCGGATGAAATATTTAAAAACCAATATGGCAAAATCCTCAACTTGCGTGACTTACAAGAAGGCATCAAGCAATTAAGCAAGCGCTATCAAGACCAAGGTTATGTGCTGGCAAACGTCATTGGAGCGCCGCAAGTCTCTGAAAACGGAGTTGTCACCTTGCAAGTGACAGAAGGGGTGGTAGAAAATATCCGAGTTCAGTTCCGCAATAAAGAAGGTCAGGTAACAAACGACAAGGGACAACCGATCCGGGGACGGACACAACCCTATATCGTGACGCGAGAACTGCAGCTCAAGCCCGGAAGAGTTTTCAACCGCAACATAGTGCAAAAAGACTTGCAAAGGGTGTTCGGATTGGGGCTGTTTGAAGATGTGAATGTTTCCCTTGACCCCGGTACAGACCCCAGTAAGGTGAATGTGGTCGTCAACGTAGTTGAGCGCAACAGTGGTTCAATTGGAGCGGGTGCTGGTTTGAGTTCTGCCAGTGGATTGTTTGGTTCAATCAGCTATCAGGAGCAAAACCTCAATGGCAGAAATCAAAAATTAGGGGCAGAGGCGCAGGTAGGAACAAGAGGGGAGTTTCTGTTTGATTTGCGCTTTACAGACCCTTGGATAGGTGGTGACCCCTTCCGGACTTCTTATACGGCAAATCTCTTCCGCCGTCAGTCGATTTCATTGATTTTTGAAGGCGACGATAAAAACATTGAGACTTTCAACCCCAACAATCCCAATGCTGATGGCGATCGCCCCCGTATTGTGCGTTTGGGAGGCGGTGTTAACTTCACCCGTCCCTTGTCCAGAAATCCCTACGAGAGGTCAGAATGGACAGCTTCAGCTGGTTTGCAGTATCAACGAGTTACTACCAAAGATGCTGATGGCGATACTAGAAGTCTGGGGCGTCTCGAGGACACAAATGAGATCATTAACTTGACCCAATCTGGGAAAGGTCAAGACGATTTGTTGCTATTGCAACTAGGTGCAGCACGCGATCTGAGAAATAACCCCTTGCAACCTACCAGTGGTTCTTACTTCCGCGTTGGTCTTGACCAGTCGGTGCCGATAGGACTAGGGAGTATTTTGCTAACCAGGTTGCGGGGTAGCTACAGCCAATACTTCCCTGTAAGCTTTATTAACTTCACTAAAGGACCGCAAACCCTTGCTTTTAATCTTCAAGCGGGAACAATCCTTGGTGACTTACCTCCTTACGAAGCCTTTTCTCTCGGTGGTAGCAACTCCGTTCGAGGATATGACGAAGGAGGCTTAGCCAGTGGACGTAGTTTCGTACAAGCATCGGTTGAGTATCGCTTCCCAGTTTTCTCAGTCGTCAGCGGCGCACTATTTTTTGATGTTGGTTCCGATTTCGGAACTGGTAATAGAGCATCTCAGTTGTTGAACAAAAATGGTACTGGTTACGGCTACGGTCTTGGGGTGCGCGTGCAGTCTCCTTTAGGACCAATTCGCATTGACTACGGCATCAACGATGATGGAGATAGCCGCATCAACTTTGGTATTGGCGAAAGGTTCTAAGTAGTCATTAGTCATTAGTCATTAGTCATTCTTCACGACAAATCACTAATGACCAAGGACAAAGGACAAAGGAGAATATGCAACAACATACATTAGCAGCGCAAATCAGCCAAACAGGAGTGGGACTGCATAGCGGAGTCACTACCCAAGTTCGGGTAAAACCAGCCGAAGCGGGAAGTGGACGCTACTTTGTACGTGTAGATTTGCCCGATACTCCAATTATTCCAGCGCAAGTCGCAGCGGTGAATCAAACGGTGCTTTCGACTCAGTTAGGTAAAGGAGAGGCATCTGTCCGCACGGTAGAGCATTTGCTAGCAGCTCTTGCTGCAATGCAAGTCGATAACGCCCGAATTGAAATTGACGGTCCAGAAGTGCCGCTTTTGGATGGTTCGGCAAAGGTGTGGACAGAGGCGATCGCCCAAGTTGGCTTAGTGTCACAAACCCTGAGTGAGGAAAAAGTTCCTCCAGTCATCGATCAACCAATTTGGGTGCGTCAGGGTGATGCTTTTGTCTGTGCCATTCCAGCCCCAGAAACTCGCTTTACCTACGGTATTGATTTCGATTTCCCGGCGATTGGTAATCAATGGCACAGCTGGTCGTTCGCTCCCAATAAGGAAAACCCTGATGATACCTTTGCTCTAGAAATTGCTCCTGCCCGTACCTTTGGTTTACTGCATCAAATAGAACACTTGCAGCAGTCGGGGTTGATTAAAGGTGGCAGCTTGGATAATGCTCTGGTTTGTGGACCAGACGGTTGGGTAAATCCGCCATTAAGATTTGCAAATGAGCCAGTACGTCATAAAATCTTGGATTTAGTAGGAGATTTAAGCTTGCTTGGAATTTTCCCTTGCGCTCATTTTTTGGCGTACAAAGCCAGCCATAATTTACACATTCAACTGGCGCAAAGGATTTTAGATTTGGAAGTTGGTTCGTAGTAAGCGCTTCAGCGCGCACTACAAGCCAATTCTCAATCCACAATCCACATTTTTAGGGGGAGGGTCAAACAAGCACCTACGCAAAAAACAACAATAGAAAATAAATCGTACTGTCAATGTCAAGCGTGACCAAAGAAGTCAATACCATCGATATTCCCACAACACCAGCATCTACCAATGACCAGCCAGATAATGCCACCACAGGCAAGTCTGACAACCAGGTCATTTACTCTATAGAAGACATCCAAAAGCTGCTACCTCACCGCTACCCTTTTGCGCTCGTAGACCGGATTATTGAATATGTGCCGGGAAAACGAGCTGTTGGCATTAAGAACGTCACTATCAATGAACCCCATTTTCAAGGGCATTTTCCAGGACGTCCTATTATGCCAGGAGTGCTGATTGTAGAAGCAATGGCACAAGTTGGCGGTGTTGTCTTGACTCAACTTCCAGAGATGGAAGGCGGACTCTTTGTCTTTGCTGGTATCGATAAAGTTCGCTTCCGCCGTCAAGTCGTACCAGGAGATCAACTGGTTATGACTGTGGAACTGTTGTGGGTAAAACAACGTCGTTTCGGTAAAATGCAAGCGCGTGCCGAAGTAGACGGTCAGCTCGCTACTGAAGGCGAACTGATGTTTTCCCTAGTAACCTGAAAATTTGCTTTTGTGGTAGAGGCACGACCGTGACGTGCCTTTCCTGAACCTTTTACTGAATTCTGAATAAGGATATCAGTAAAAGAAACAACTCACAACAGCATTATTATTTTAGTTTTATATTTTCGACGCCCTCACACATAAGTAGCTCACCTGACACTTTCGGCTACTAAATAACTAAACTCTCAGCATTCAAGACTCTTGTGGAGATGCACCCTTGAAAACCCTAATTCATCAAACTGCTGTAATTCATCCTAATGCAGAATTGCACCCTACAGTGCAAGTCGGTGCTTATGCTGTGATTGGAGGGCATGTCAAAGTCGGTCCTGAAACCACCATCGGCGCTCACGCCGTACTAGAGGGACCTTTGGAGATTGGGGCACGAAATCAAATTTTTCCGGGAGCCGTTATTGGCATGGAACCCCAAGATCGGAAATACGATGGCGAATTTAGCTGGGTCAAAATCGGAGATGATAATCGCATTCGCGAATACGTCACGATTAACCGCGCCACTGGTACGGGTAAAGAAACTCGCATTGGCAACGGTAACCTGCTCATGGCTTATGTCCATGTAGGTCATAATTCTGTCATAGAAGACAATGTCACTATTTCTAATTCTGTAGCGATCGCCGGACACGTTTATATAGAGTCACGAGCAGTCATAAGCGGGGTTTTGGGAATTCATCAATTTGTCCATATTGGGACTTTGGCAATGGTGGGGGGCATGAGCCGCATTGAGCGAGATGTTCCTCCATATATGGTTGTAGAAGGAAATCCATCGCGAGTGCGAAAGCTCAACCTTGTAGGACTCAAACGCGCTGGTTTTAGCACTGATGAGTTTCAAATCCTGAAAAAAGCCTTTCGTATTCTTTACCGTTCTCAAATGGTCTTTAAGGAATCCTTGGAACAGTTGGAACTGCTAGGAGATACCCAACAGTTACAGCATTTGCGTCGCTTTTTGCTACTTTCTCAAATGCCAGGAAGACGCGGCTTAATTCCTGGAAAGGGGAAAGCTGTCGTGAGTGACGAATCATAAGTTATGAGACAAGGGGACAAGGGGACGAATCAATTCAAAATTCGCTCATTCAAAATTTAGAATTTCTCCCCACCTCCCCATCTCCCCCACCTCCCCACCTCCCCATCTCCCTCATCTCCAATTCCCTATTCCTAAATTTATAAATGCGAATATTTATCAGTACTGGCGAAGTGTCTGGCGACCTGCAAGGATCGCTGCTAGTTGCTGCACTTAAGCGTCAAGCGGCATTGGCTGGGTTGGAATTAGAAATTGTGGCGCTGGGTGGCGAAAAAATGGCAAATGTTGGAGCTACCCTTTTAGAAAATACTACTAGAATTGGCTCAGTGGGTATTCTGGAATCGCTGCCTTACGTGTTACCAACACTCCAGATCCAGCGACGGGCGATCGCCTATCTCAAGCAAAATCCACCTGACTTGGTGGTGCTCATTGACTACATGACACCAAATATTGTCATAGGCAACTATCTTCGCCGCAATCTACCACAAATACCAGTTGTATTTTATATAGCACCACAAGAGTGGGTTTGGTCACTGAATTCACGTAATACCAACTTAATTGTTGGCATAACAGACAAGCTGCTAGCAGTCTTTCCAGGGGAAGCCCGGTATTTCCAAGAAAAAGGAGCAAATGTAACCTGGGTAGGGCATCCTTTAATAGATAGAGTTCAAAGCTTTCCGAGTAGGGAAACGGCGCGTACACAGTTAGCAATTGCCGAGGATGTCATAAGTGTCGCTCTTCTTCCCGCCTCTCGTCGCCAAGAACTTAAACATCTTCTGCCTGTGATGTTCCAGGCAGCTCAAGTGATTCAAGCCAAATTGCCTCAGGTACATTTTTGGATACCTTTATCTCTGGAAATCTACCGAGAAGCAATTGAACGGGCAATACAGCAGTACGGTTTACGAGGTTCTGTGGTATCCGGTAAAACTCAGGAAGTCCTCGCCGCCGCTGATATGGCAATCACCAAATCTGGCACAGTTAACCTGGAACTGGCACTGTTGAACGTGCCTCAAGTTGTTCTCTACCGACTTCATCCCATCACGGCTTGGATTGCCCGTACTGTGCTGAGAGGTTCTATACCTTTCGCATCGCCGCCTAATTTAGTGATGATGAAGCCGATTGTGCCAGAATTGTTACAAGAGCAAGCGACACCAGAGAACATTACCCAAGCGGCACTGGAATTATTACTCAATTCCGAGCGTAAAGAGCAAATGTTGGCAGACTATCAAGAAATGCAGCAGCGTTTGGGAGAAGTGGGAGTGTGCGATCGCGCTGCCAAAGAAATTTTGCAAATGCTACCAAATTTTCAACATTAGAGCGTGGTTATAAACAAAACCTTAATTCCGGTGTGCAACCCTTTTAAGGTGGGTAAAAATTTTGGTAAAAACTGCTTTTTATTTAGTAAAGAGCTGACCACATTCGGGTCTAAAGCCGTATCAGAAGCAATCTCAGCACGAGTAGCACTGCCGCCTAATTTACGCAGTGATTCGATGATTTTATCTCGACTACCTAATGTGTGCTTTCTAGTTTTTGGCTTTTGAATTTCAATATCAATAGCTTCTAAAACTTTGTTGATTAGTTGCTCTTTGACATCATCATTAATTAACAGATTCTCAATTTCGCGTAAAGTTTGGACTGCTAAACTAATTGTCTACACTGTCTCTAAAGATTACATTTATTCTCAGTTTAGGCAAGTGGTTTATTGATATCTGTTGCTGCTAAGTAATTTTCAAATAGCTTTAAATTGCCAAGAAATTGGATAGCAATTATCATCACTATAAGAGTAAGTAGATCGGGGCAAAAAAACAGAACTATATAACAAAAGTAAAGTTGCCCAAAAACCTCTTCTCTTCTGCCTTCTGCCTTATGATAACGACAATTTTTAACGCCGACCTACTTATAGCACTTATCATCTGCTAGCACTTATCATCTGCTAGCTTTTCTGAACCTTTACTTAGTTTTGCCAGGTATATACCAGCTAAAACCAAGAAAAATCCTACCCAATTGAGAGGAGTTAATTTCTGCGCAAAAATTACCCAGGCAAATAAAGCTGTTAGCAAAGGTTCAAGGAGCATAAAAAGAGTGACAAAACCTGAAGAAAATTGCTTAAGATTATGAATAAGCAATCCCTGTCCTATGATTTGACACAGAACCCCTAGACAAATAACGGCCAGCCAAGTCTGCCAAGAAGTTGGAAATAATTGCCTCTCAGTAGTTAATGTAAGTAAAAAAGTAAAGCATCCACAGAACAAGCAATACCATACTAGTATAGTGGTCACTGAAAATTTGGAACGTAGGTGTTCTCGAACCAGATAGTTGAGAGCATAGAAAACAGCAGATAGTAGAGCCAAGCAATCACCAACAAGCGAATCAACCGCTTCTTGAAAATCTCCAAAACTAATGGTAGCTGCTCCAATTATTGCTAACCCCATTCCTAACAAAAACTTATAATCAAAGCTTTGACGAAAGAATAGCCACCCGCATAATGTTGCAAATATAGGGGTTAGATTATGGAGCAAATTAGAATTGGCAACACTGGTTTGAGTCAATGAGCAAGCCCAGAAGAAACTAGCAGTGGTTCCTAAAATTGATGACAAAAGGAAAATTCCCCAATCTTCTAACTTAATGACCTCAGTAGGTTTAGACGAATTACCAATTCCATATTGAATTCCCTCCCACATAAACAAAGCAATAGTAGCTATGTAAAAGCGATTAAAACTAGTTGCTGCTGGACCAAGCTCATTTTCGCTAAGTCGAGTAAAAATTGCTGCAAATGATAGAATAAAAGCCCCTAACAATAACGAAAAAAAACCACTTGACAATGAATTGTCTTTAGTGGTGTTCTGTGACAGTTCTTGTTGATTAACCATATTATAAGTTTTTATTTTTTTTAATTTAGTAGCTCTGTCGTCCCAGTCTTTTCGCAAAGTGGGGCTAAGCTCGACTTTCTCCATTTTCCAGCAACGCGTTTGCATACGCTAAAACCCTTGTGGGTTCTAGATTTTGACTTTTTCAATCTCGGCAAAATTAGTGATGTAGGAAAAACTTTTTGCCACAAAGCTATAAATCAATGCCAACAAAGTTTACGCTGCTTAATTGGATAAAGTCGAGCTAAGAGGATGTCTGAAAACTTTAAGGAAGGTATATTTTGTCATTCTAAGCGCGAACGTTCTGGAGCGTAAGCGCAAAGCGCAGGCTCCGCCAACGCGAAGTGTGTCCCGTGCCTCGCAAAGCGAGGAGCTTACGCTAACGCGAAGCGTGTCCGCAAGGACTCAGGGACTCAGAATCCCAATTTTCCGTTGTGGTTGGAGATGCTGAGCGCCCTTGGCGCACGCACTCGCGTTCACTACGCTGTCGCTTCGTGCCTCGCAGAGCGAGGAGCTACGCTAACAGCATGACATTTTTAACTTCTCAGACATCCTCTAAGCCCTTCCATATTGCTCGGATGAATACTGCGCCAAGAAAACCACGCTCAAACAGATCAATATATTGTAGATATTCATTTTTAAGTTGGGCATAGCCGATATCTCCAATTTGTTTCATAATGTCCGGCATGGCATTAAAAATCTGATTTACAAACTCTTTGTACCAGCGATAATATTCGGCAGAGACATCCTCCAGCGCATCAATTTGCCAGCCTGTTCCATCAAACATCTTGGCTATAGCATCGTCATTTTCAAACGGAAAAGAGAACGGATCAGAACCTGCAACAGATATGGGAGACAACTTGTATCTGCCTAGATCACGAAAGTCAGAAATGAAAATACGAGCATTAAAATTAGCAGTTTCCCCGATTTTTCTAAGGAGTTGCTTCTTGTCAGATATATGAATAAAAGTATTTATTGACACAAAATGAGAGAACCAACCCAACTCTGCTGAGTTAATGTCCATTGCATCTAGCGTATAGAACTTCCCATTTGGAAATCTTTCACGAGCAACCTCAATAGAGTCTTTGTTGAGATCAATTCCAACTACTTCTGGCCAGCCTACCCCATGGAGGTATTGCATAGTTCCTCCAAGTCCGCACCCTATGTCTAACAATCGAGAATGTTCACTTGGAATTTCATTTACAAGATGATCAATGTGAACATCGCCTCCTGCATGAGCATGGTCATTGTTTCGAATTTGAGAAAGCAGGTTAGAGTATTCGACTCTCGTCAACCCTTGTATCGGCGATCCGTTTTCGGCTTTCATGTTCATTTTACCGCAATCCAACCAGCAAAGTTCATCCATCGCCAAAAACAGTCAATTTCACTAAACCCAGTGAACCTCAACTGCTCCATATTCCATTCGGCAGTTTGCGGGACTAGCACCCCTTCTAAACTCTTCTGCTTGGCTTTAATAGCCTGCCAGGAGTATCCACGCGAATGCTTAAAATCATGATAGTTTTTTATCATCATAGAATCTAATCCTAAAGAGCTTCCCAATACCTTTTCAACAAGCAGCACAACCCCGCCTGGAATTGTATGATCATAGACCTGTCGTAGAATCTTCAGTCTGTGTTCCATAGGAACAAATTGCAGGGTAAGAATCAAAAGACTAACACTTGTTTCATAGCTTGGGAAGCTGTTTCTAAGATCCATTTGTTCAATAGTAAGACGGTGAGCGTTTGGATGATTTCCGAACAACTCTCTTATTTTATTTATCATTGGCGCGCTGTTATCTACAGCCACATAATGACAATCGACAGTATCATTGATAAGGTCTCTTAACGAACCACCTATTGAACATCCGAGATCGACTACCGCCGTTCCAGGTTTCCGATAATTCCGAGCTAACTGGACACAACAGTTCCTCATCTCTTGATACTGTGGAATTGATCTGTCCAACATATCATCGAACACCTCAGCAACATCTTCATCGAAGCGCCATGCTGAACTTGGTATTGTACGATCAACCTTAGAAGTCTTGGGCAGACTCATCGTAGATTCTCCAAAATTTTTCTTCCTTTGCCATTTACATTTAGAAGTTCCTTTGCTAACTGCTAGGGAAAGCCAATAATACAACGATAGAGTACAACTCCACCTAGTATTTGCTCTAAAGTTCGTTTTGCTTGGCATAAAACATCATTGCACATCATGCCAACCAGAGGAATATTGCAAAAAATGACGAAAACTTTAAAAAAATAAATAAAATCAACCGCAATTTTCAGTAAAAAAAATGGCTTTTTTTGTGATGTTGTATAGTTTTCCCAATTTGCACAGCTTCTTCCAGCATATGCAACATACGTCCAGTAAGTGCTGTGAGTGCTATTCTTTATACCTTACATTTACTTATAGTTTTAGTAGTAATTTTTACAAAAATATAAAACAGTAAAGCAGATAGTTAAATAATTAAATCAGAAGACAATTAAGACAGTTAAGACAGTTAAAACACTAAAAAAATTAATAAAATAAAACATTAATTATTTTTTTGTTTAGAGTTAAAGCTTAATCCTTGACAGAAATCATTAAGTATGGTTATATATACGGCGAGATGTGCCCATTCCTTCTAGGGATGGCTGAGAATGACCCGTTTTGAATTCACGCATTCGCGATATTCTTAATTCAAAAACAAGAATAAGCATTGACCGAAGAAGACGCGGTTCAGGGAGACGCGGTGACGCGGAAAGCCGAGCGTATCCCAGAGGGAGTCAGGGCACTACGCTGCGCGCAATCGCCTACGGTGCGACTTTATGCGATCGCAACTAATAAAAGCCGAAACTAAGTCTAATAATGAGTGATTTTCGGGAGAGGAAAGTCTAGCATTTAAATTAAAAGCCTCCTACTCGTTGTCTTGTAGGAGGCTTTCATCATAGCTATTTCCTCTAAACTAAACATCGGACAGGTGTTGGATTTGACGTTATTTTCAGCTTACTACCTGTCCTTCCTTATCCCGAACCCAGGTTTTTTAACCTCTTTACTCTGTGTAACGCCAGTCGCCTGCTGTCGGGAAACCCTCCTGCAGCGCTGGCTCCTCTGCGCCTCTGTGGTTAAATAAATAACTTATAAACCGGAAATTAGCATGTGTTGGTTAAAGCAATAATTTCTTCAAAAGAAAAATCATGAACTAGGTTAGTCAAGGCTTTAGCTAAACAAGCATGTGACTGAGGAATCTCGTTAACGAGCTTGAGAACGTGCTTGGCATTAACTCTCGTTGCAGCCTGACGCAATTGTTCCACCCACTCAACAGGCATTTGTGCGATCGCATCTGCGATCTCGTCTGTCGAGAGAATCGGCTGTTGGTGCAGTTTTGTTTCCTGCGTGGCATAGATATACTTGGCACCCAAGTATTCAGCCATCTTTTCAAAGATGGTTTCAGCGGAAAAGGGCTTGCGGACGAAATCGTCACAGCCTATAGACAAAGCTATGAGCCGATCCTCTTCAAAAGCACTGCCCGTCAAAGCAATCACAACAGGGGCATAATCCCCTGTGGATTTTATCCGTTTGGTTGCTTCATACCCATCCATCAAGGGCATTCGCATATCCATCCAGACTAGATGGGGACGCCAATTCGCAGACAACTCGATCGCTTCTTGCCCGTTGTGAGCTTCCCGCACGTCAAAACCCACAGGTTGCAACAACTCGATCATAAGTTGGCGAATTTCCTGTTTGTCCTCTACGACGAGAATGCGATAATGCGGTTGTCCCGGAGCCAAAGCGCTGACCTGCTGAGTCGATTTTTGAACCTGTACCTCCGAGGCTTGAACCTCCTGGGTTTGGATATCAAATTTAAAAATGGTTCCGATTCCCAAGGTGCTGTCTGCGGTAATCTCTCCTCCCATCAAGCGGACAAATTTCTGACTAATCGGCAAGCCCAACCCAGTTCCCCCTTCTTGAGAGTTTTGACCAGTCTGAGTTTGCACGAATGGCTCAAATAAACACTCAAGTTCAGTTAAATCAATACCAGGACCGGTATCTTCCACTTCAAAGAACAAGCGCAATCGTCTGTCCTGTTCCTCATTCCCCCGCTTCCCTCGCAAAATAACTTTGCCTGCTTGGGTAAACTTAATAGCATTGCCTAACAAGTTAATGAAAACCTGGCGCAGTTTGCTCTGATCGCTGCGAATATATTGAGGAAGGTCGGGGGCTAGTTCAAAGATCAGCTTCAATCCTTTAGACTCGGCTTTTAACCGGAACATCTGTTGCAAACTGTCCAAAAGATACTTTAAGTCGAAGTTAGTTTGATGAAATATGGTTTTGCCCGCCTCAATTTTGGACATTTCCAAGACATCATCAATCAAATTCAACAAGTGTTCGCCACTGCGGGCGATCGTCTCCAAGTACTCCTGTTGCTGGGCATCAACAGTGCTACTTCTAGCAAGCAATTGAGTAAAGCCCAGGATAATATTGAGAGGAGTTCGCAGTTCGTGGCTCATGTTTGCCAAGAACTGACTTTTGGCATTGTTTGCTACATCCGCTGCTTCTTTAGCCTGGTTGAGTGCGACTTCTATCTGTTTGCGCACCGTGATATCGCGAATCACTAAAACAGCACATTTCTCGCCTCCGACCAATTTAATACAGCTGCCAGAAATTTCCAGGATTAAGGTTTGCTCGTATTGTTGAAATTCATATTCAGTGGCTTTGAGTTGATTTTGGAGTGCCTTCACCACTGGATGTGCTGAGGGTAAAATCTCTAGACCCTGCTGTGCTAATGGCAGTAGCTCAATCAGTTGCCTTCCCAGAATAGTGATATGAGGTCTGTCAAGCAGGCGATCAAAGACCGTGTTGCACCATTGCACAACGGTGTCTTCACCCGTCCAAACGATCGCGTTATCAATAGCTCCTAGTGCAACCTCCATCTTTCCTAAAGTTGAACGCAGTCGGCTCAACTGAAGGGCAAGATCGTTCTCCATAAATACAACCTTATTGCGAAATTATAGCGGTTAGCAATTGGGTAAGGTACGCCAAAGAAATAATGAACCACAGATGGACACAGATAAATAATTACTTCATCCAAACGAGAAACGCTATATTATTGCTTTACAAAGGACGAATCATTGCTCCAAACAACCAATGTTCTCCTTGCTTGTGTGCCGTAATCAAATGTTCGCTCTCGATTTCTTTTCCATCCTTGGTTACGGCTTTCAGTAGGAGAGGATGATTGAGAACATGAGACTTTTCCGTCATAACAAAGCGGGAAAAACTGAGTCGATGGGAATCATGAAGGCTGGTGGGAATAATGACTTCGAGGGGTAAGCCAACTATCTCCTCCGAACTCCAGCCAAAAACAGTTTTAAAAGAATCATTGACATAACTGATAAATCCTTCTTGGTCGGTCAGAACAACTGGAAATTCAGTTTCTAACCTCATGTCATTAATACTTTTCATGCAACAGCTTTGATTCTTTTAATAAGGAAAAATTGATATATGTATTTTTACACTATAAACGTTCTTTTGTGACCTAAGTTAGAGTAAGATAAAAAACTATTGACTTAGTGTTTGCCTCATGCATTTAGCAATTCCTCAGCCCTCAAAGTTTGCTATTTTTCTTCTTTAAAAGTCAAATAATAAGGATAAAAGCCTGGAAATATGGGACGAATATTGACGGATGCTCTCACAGATACTTGTTCGTTGGTTTTGACTCAGGCTGAAGATGAACAATAGTCAATTATACAAGGGAGATATCCTTATTGTTGACGACACCCTTGATAACCTGCGCCTGTTATCTAACATACTTATCGAGCAGGGGTATGAGGTGCGGGGGGTGACAAACGGCTCAATGGCGTTAATGGGTGCCACCGCTCAACCACCGGATTTGATTTTGCTTGACATCAATATGCCAGGACTCAATGGCTATGAAGTTTGCCAGCAGTTGAAAGCAAATGCCCAAACTTCCGAGATTCCGGTCATTTTCCTTAGCGCTTTAAGTGAAGCCTTTGATAAGGTAAAAGCGTTCTCAGTTGGAGGTGTAGATTACATTACCAAACCTTTTCAACTAGAGGAAGTCTTCGCCCGTGTTGAAACTCAACTCACAAGCCGTAGATTGCGAGAACAACTTCAAGTTCAAAATTCCCGTTTGCAGCTTGCAGAGAAAGAACTCCTCAAAGCTTTAGAGCAAGAACGGGAACTTAACCAGCGGATTCAGGAAATGACGGCTGTGGAAGAGCGCAATCGAATTGCCCGTGACATTCATGACTCCCTGGGGCATTCGCTGGTTGCGCTCAATATTCAAATTGAAGCTGCTTTGGCTCTATGGCACGAGGACTTGGACAAAGCTTATGCATTTGTGTTGGAGGCAAAACAACTGGGGTCAGAGACGTTGAAAGCAGTACGCGAATCAGTTACGCTGATCAGGTCTGAGCCACTGCAAGGTCATTCCTTAGAAAAGGCGATCGCAAGTCTTACAGATGAATTTCATCGGCTGACTGGTGTGAAGCCAGAGTGCCATATTGACGTTACGCCCAACTTACCCGATTCGATAAACACAGCAATTTACCGAATTTTACAGGAAGGACTGACGAACATTTGCAAGTATGCCCAGGCAAGTGCAGTCCAGATTCAGCTCCAGTCTACAGCTTCTGGTGTATTTCTAGTGCTTCAGGATAATGGCAAAGGCTTTCAGATGGATCGCAACACAAAGGGATTTGGACTCAGGGGAATGCAGGAACGAGTCACTGCTTTGAAGGGTCAGTTGGAGATTGTCAGCGAACCAAATACAGGTTGTTTAATTGCAGCTAAATTTCCCACAATAGCAGATTGAGAACCAACAAAGAGCAAATTTGAGCCTTGAGGGAATTACCGAATATTATTGTAAAATATTTACTAAAATTTCGTAAATTTAGGTTTTATTAGCCCAATATCAAGTTTAATAATTTTACGGTTGCTAAAAAACTTGTCTTGTTGTGTCCCACCGTTAAAAGCGGATGGGTTCTTAAATTATTTCTTATAACTCACGTTATAACTAACTCACTTATGATTCGGGTATTGCTGGTTGAAGACCAAGAGATTGTCCGTCGTGGCTTGAAAACTCTATTAGAGATTCAGCCCGATTTAGAAATAGTGGCAGAAGCAGAAAACGGTCAAAAAGCGATTCATCAGATGGAAAGTCTTTATTGTAGGAATTCTCAACCCGATGTCGTGTTGATGGACATCCGAATGCCCGTAATGGATGGAGTTGCTGCTACCGAGCAGATTTGCAAGCAGTTTCCAGACACAAAGATTCTGATTCTTACAACGTTTGATGATACTCCATATGTCTCCAAAGCATTACGCTTTGGAGCTAAAGGATACTTATTGAAAGATACACCGGCACAGGAACTAGCAGCAGCAATTCGTTCGATTCACAAAGGGTATACTTACTTCGGACCCGGAATTCTGGAAAAGATGCTAAGTGTCGTACCAGTTTCTGAGCCAGAAGCACAAAAAGAGCCGCCAGAGGAACTCGGGCAACTCACTATCAGAGAACGAGAAGTTTTGTGTTTGATTGCAACGGGTTTAAGCAATCGAGAAATTGCCCAAACTCTCTTTCTTTCTGAAGGGACAGTCAGAAATCACATCACTCATATTCTGACTCGACTCAATTTACGCGATCGCACTCAAGCCGCGATTTTTGCTAATACCTTTCTATGTTGGCTGAAAAACTCTGAGTTGCCAACAAAAAGTGGAGTGTAAATAAATACAAAAGCATTGGACTGTTGGAAAATTGGAGGTAAAACCTCTGTTTTCATCAAAAAGATTAGACAAGATTGCGGAATGTGAGTTCCATCTGTGTCCATCTGTGTCCATCTGTGGTTAATTATTCTTTTTTTTTGAATGAATGCAAGAAGTCTATTGTGTAGAGACGCTTTCATGAGAGCGCGTCTCTACATTGTCTAACAGAATCAAGTCGCGGCACCCCTAAGATTTTGGTGTACTGTAGTCAAAGCATCAGTCAAAACATCTTGGCTAATAGCTGAGCTAACACCTGAGTATCTGTGTTTAAGCATTAGCCTGGAACTTTCAAAAACTCGAAGTCTTGTTGCATGTTAATCTGACTCTTACTGATATCTTGCAACACAGCAATGAGGTCATTTTGATAGTAGATTCCAGTATCCAATTTACTGCTACTGCCAAGACTGAAATTGCTTTCTGCAAGGGTATAGTTCGCTCCACAGAGTTGGATTTTATCTACACCTACTTCCCAATCGACAATCTTGGCATAGTTATTACCTTGATTGTAGTAATACACTTGACTCTCGGAACCCAAAACGAAGGTATCTTTTCCACTACCACCAATAAGGGTGTCCTGTTCGTTGGTTCCACCGCCGTAACCGACAAGCGTATCATTGCCACTCATACCAGACAGGGTATCGTTACCTTTAGCACCAGATAGGATGTTGTCGAATGCGTTACCAGTAATTTTATTATCGAGTTCGTTGCCGTAACCTGCGATCGCAGCACTGCCAATTAACTCCAAGTTTTCAACATTAGCGGCTAAGGTGTAACCATCCACATAAGACTTAACTGTATCGATTCCTTCTCCCGATTTCTCAACGACATTGTCATAAGTATAAGTGGGGAAAAATATATTGCCTGTGTTGACGAGTTCGGCAGTATCTACATAGTAAGTATCATTACCGTCACCACCAACAAGTGTGTCTATACCTTTGCCACCAGAGAGGGTGTCATTGCCTAGTTCACCATAGAGACTATCAATGCCATCACCTCCATAGAGACTGTCATTGCCATCACCTCCATAGAGACTGTCATTATCTGAACCACCAAAGACAAGATCATCACCTGCATGAGCAAAGATAATGTCGTTGCCTTCATAACCGTAGATGGTGTCGTTTTCTCCAGTACCGTGAATTACAGGAAAAAATGTGCCGTTGTCGTTGAAAGAAGTGCCTTTAATGACTGCCATATGAATTTCCTTTTGTGCAATATAATGTAGAAGAAAATAGCTTTGAGACTGAGACTGCCTGGTTTTGTTTGAGGTTTGCTCTCGTCCCTTCACTCGATAGTTTTAAGATATCCGTAAAATTTTTCACAACCATCTAATAAATGTCACGAGCGCACCATGACATTTGTCATCATGCAGATGTTTTTTAAACTTACGTGATATCAAGTCCGGTTGATTAGTGTCTATTCCCCCAAAAGCCCACCCCGGCTTTGGCTAAGCCAAAACCGCCCCTCCCCGATGTTTTCGGGAGGGGTTAGGGTGGGGTGTACGCACGTTGGTAATGATGAGTGTTTAAACGGAAGGATTATTCTCAATAGTTCACGATTAATAAAAATGAGCAACGGAAAAATCAGAGCTTAGGAAACCCTCAAAATCACATGAATCCAGATACAATGAAAAGTCAAGTTGCCACAGGTATTCCCGTCATCTTTTTAGCTGTTAGACAATATTTGTTCTAATAAGCAATATTTGGTTGTTAACCAAATTGTTCATATTATTTCATGGAAGCATTTTAGGACGACTGAGAATTAGCACCTGCACTTGACCATCACCAGTGTTAATTGCTAATACTGGAGGACGCTGATCCCGTTTTGCATCAGGAGGCATTGCAGGGAACACATAAACCCAATTGTTGTTCTCAATTAGCAACCGCCAAACAATAGGTTGCTTTGGATTAGTTGTTGTATCATTTGTTCCTCGTTCGTAAATCCGCCGAAATTGTTCAACATCTCCGATAATGCGAGAATTGTTCAAGTCAGCATTTGTCAAATCCTGCAAATTCAGTCCTAAAGCACTTTTGTCCTTTGGACTGACCAGAGTCACGATGGGTCTTGTTGAGGTTGTATTAACGGCATCACGGAAAGCATCAGCAGTGCCTTGCCAGCGACCTAACCAAAATAAGGCAGCCAAAATCCAGGCAACAACAATGATTTCATGGCGTAAAGGTAGAGGTAGAAGTTGGGCAAAAGAACGTAAAGGTTGAAACAGCCGAAAACTGTGTACTTTTTGCGTAAAACTGCTAATAGGTGATTTTAATGTGCTAGGTGGGCTGCCTGTCTTTGGTGAACGAATTACCCAGAGACTGAATTTAATTAATAAAATAGTAATAATTAAAACTAATAATGACCGTACAAATATCCAGAAATCACCAAGAATAACTTGGATTGGTACTAATAAAAAAGACTCAAACGGGAAATTTAAAGCTGTAATTTCTATTTCAAAAAAACCGAAGTAAGCCCAGCGATATATCCAGCCAACAAAGTAAAGGAAGATAGCTAACACGCCAAGTAAACTAGCGAAGCTTCCTAGAAGATTAGTGTTGGAGGAATTGTCAGGACCAGAGGACATGATTTGTGACAATGGTTACTAAAGGTTTAATTAAAACTAGCTACTTGCACATCAGATCAAGCAACCTCAAACAGGGAGAAAGTACATCGCTTGATTGTTACATACACTCTCAATGCTTCCTTTGGATCAAACCCACAACTTGCTTTCATTAACTCAGATCTTGCACCTCTCCGTAGAAGCCTAGACTTAGTCAAAAGCAGTGCAATAAAGTTACATCACTTTTTTTGGCTTTTATCGGTCAAACAAGGGCTTCAAGCTTAGTACTGAGTGTTAAAATTATATCAATTTTTATTGGTAAAAGATATCAGTTAACAAAAGTGGGTTGCTTTCCTTTGGACAGGTGTAAGTTCTCCCTCTAGGCAATGTGATATTATCTATTTCATCAAATTACATTAAAACCCAGTTAATCATCCATAATCGCTTGATAGAGCAAATATTGTCCTATCTCAGGAAAGCTTAGTCACAGCCTTTGGGAGAACGTTTCCGGAATCAAGAGTCATTTCTCTGATTCTATATTGATAGTAATAGCCAATTCAGACTAATCCCACTTTCTTGCTTTACTCCCTACCTCATTAGCTATAAATATATGAAAGTAGTTTTTAAAACAGTAAGTGTTGTGTTAGTAATAGCTACAGCTATAACAGTATAAAATATACAGGTAGTAACAGCAACTCCTCAAATAGCACAAACACAGCGGTCAACAATTAACAGTCTAATACCCTTGGCACTACCTACCACTGCTATTGTGTGGCTTAAAGATGGGAAGTCCATTACTGGACAACTCACAGATTTTAATTCCAAAAATCAAAAAATTCAGATTTCCCACGCTGGTACAGCTCGCTCACTTCAGCTTACCCAAGTACAGCGAATAAGTTTTAGAAAAGATGCATTGGTTTATACCAATGATGGACAGCGAGTGATCCGAGGAGAAGATAAGGCAAAAGCAACACAAAGTGTGTGGGAGGATATACCAGTAGATGCATTTCGGTTAGTTAAGCCAAAGCAAGGGCTAGCTAGCGTAGAGCTATCAAAAATTATGAATCAAAAACAACTACGTGGTATTTGGGGAGTAGCACAGGACAGTTTATATGTAGTGGATGAGATGGAATTTCAACCAACTAAAAAGATAACGATTAAGGTGACACCGACTGATAAATTAAAATTTCGTTAGATGGGATGTGACGGTTGTAATCCACTAAAACTGCCTTGTGATAAGGCAAGGGTATTGCTGAATGAGAATAAAAGAAATAATCAGAGTTTTATTGGTTGTAGGAATTGGCTTGGCTTATGTGGTGATAGAGCCAAGCCATAAGGCAGTGTGGGGGCAAACTCAAAATCCTCAAACTCAACAGGCGCAGAAACTGCTCGATCTTGCAATAGAGCAAGCAAACAAAAGACAACCAAAAAAAGCAATCGCAACTCTTGAGCAAGCATTATTATTTGCACGGCAACAAAAAGACAGAAAGCTGGAAGCAACTATTCTAGTTTGGATTGGCTTCAACTACAGGAACATCGAGCAGCCGCAGAAGGCATTGGATTATTTCAACCAATCTCTGCCCATTTCAAGAGAAGCGGGCGACCGCGCTGGTGAAGCTACTACTCTTAAGCATATCGGTATTACTCTCGAGCATATCGGTATTGTCAGCGTCCTGACAGAGCAACCGCAAAAGGCATTGGATTATTTCAAGCAATCTCTGCTCATTTCAAGAAAAGTGCGCGATCGCGCTGGTGAAGCTACTACTTTGAACTATATCGGTTTAGTCTTCAACAAGACAGAGCAACCGGAGAAGGCATTGGATTATTTCAAGCAATCTCTGCTCATTTCAAAAAAACTGGGCGATAGTGCTGGTGAAGCTACTACTCTGGACTATATCGGTGATGTATACCTTTTACTTGAGCAACCGGAGAAGGCATTGGATTATTTTAACCAATCTCTGCTCATTTCAAGAAAAGTGGGCGATCACATTCATGAAGCTATTACTCTGAATAGTATTGCCTTTATCTACCTTAAGATAGATCAGCGGGGAAAAGCATTGGATTATTTTAAGCAAGTTCTGCTCATTTCAAAAAAAATCCCCGACTACAATATTGAAGCTGCTGCTCTCAACAATATCGCTTTTTTCTCCGCTGGTATAGAGCCACAGCAGAAGATATTAGATTATTATAATCAATCTCTGCTCACTTTAAAAAAAGTGGGGAATCCCGTTGCTGAAGCTACTATTCTCAAGAATATCGGTTTATTCTATCTCAATTATATCAGGCAGCCACAGAAGGCAGTTGCATATTACAAGCAATCTCTGACTCGAATATTGAAAATACGTGCCAACATCACCAAAGATGAACGCATCAAATTTTTACAGTTACAACAAAACATTCGTGGCGCTTTGATTACGAGCCTCATCGAATTGAAGCAATTTAAAGAAGCCTATAAATGGGCTAACCTTGTTACCACCGTTGACTTAATTGACTATACTCGCCTGATTAATGCCAAAGTCAAAGATCCCGCAGCTCAAAAAGCTATTAACGAGTGGAACCAACTAAACCAACAACTGCAATTTCTGCGCCAAAAACTACAGCAAAAATTTTCCGAACCCCTCTCGCGACAAATGCGTGAATTAGAAAATCAAGTCTTCAAAAAAGGTGAAGAAATTTCCCAACGCTTTCCCGAAGTTGCAGAAATATTTGAAATCACTTCCACTGATATTAGTAGCTTACAAGCAAATATCCCAACAGGTACAACAGTCATCTATCCTGTTGTATTAAGTGATACAGTAAATTCCTGGAATCCAATTGTTTTATTCGTCTTAACTAAAAACAGCTTGGAGGCAAAGCAATTCTTGGTTAATCGTGAGGAATTTAATAAATTAGTTCAACAAACTTATGAGCAACTAACCAATCGTCTAAATGATAAATACCTAGATAGCTTGGCAAGTCTTTATAACCTACTGATTGCTCCAGTAAAAGCTGAAATTCAAGCAACTAAACCTAAACAACTTAGCATCATTGCGAGCGGAGTTCTCCGCTACATTCCCTTTGATGCTCTCTACGACAGCAAAAACAATCAATACTTACTAGAGAAATATCCTGTTAGCTATTTAACTCGTTTGTCTGCCCGTTCTGTTCAATCTCCCAAAACAAATAGTTCAATTGCTCAAAAACGGGTTCTTGCTTTTGGTAATCCATCTCCTAATGGTTTGCTCGCACTTGCAAATACAGAAACTGAAGTCAAAAGAATTGCTGACACACTGCCGGGGAGCAAATTCTTGATTGCTGATAAAGCTACTCTCGACTCCTTTAAAGTCCTAGCTCCTCAATTTCCTTTACTTCATTTGGCAACACACGGCTGTTTTCAACGCCAAGGTTGTCCGACATTAAAACTAGAAGAAAATGTTCTGGTGTTTGCAGACGAAAAACTAAAAATTGCTGATGCTGCTCAACTCGGATTAGAGAATGTTGATTTAATCACCCTCAGTGCTTGCCAGACTGCTCTCCAAACTGATAGTTCTGGTAAACCCTTCATTGATGATAACGAAGCGTCGATTACTGGACTTGCTTATTTATTTGAGAGAGCAGGTGCTAAGGCTGTGATTGCCAATCTTTGGAGTATCGATGACCAAGCTACCCAAGATATCATGGTTAAATTTTACCAAAATCTCAAGCAGGGGATGAGTAAAACTGAGGCACTACGTCAAGCTAAGCTCACTCAGATTCAAAAGCATCCCTTTTTCTGGTCTTCCTTTGTTCTCATTGGTGAGCCTAATTAAACCCGAATCACCAAATATCAAGTTCACTACAGATTCACTACAGGCGCGAGCACACGCTATCGATCTAGCGACTTTGCGGCGAGACGACTTTGAAGAATTTTTCCAGCACGGACAAATGCCTTACTAGAGTTAATTGGAACGGCAATGGGTAAGTCTTTAAGTGTTGACTCACATCTTGCACCAACATTTTTTGATATTTTTTCGTTACTCAGTATGAAACTAAAAGTCCTTTATTTAGAAAGAAAAGCCAGAAAAAATCGTGTAGCTTTATCGCGCATCTTTTTCGCTTGTACGGATTTCTACGGTTAGGTGCAAGATATCAGTTGAATTGTTTGAGGATTTTGACAGGGAACACAACAACGGCAACGGCAACGCGCATAGACTTCACCCGGAAATTATTTTGAATTATTAAGCGATTGCAGTGTTGTCACAACTTTTCCTCTATGCTGCCAGTTACCCAAAGATATAGATGGAGCATTGCCGTCGTGTCAAGTCAAGCCGAGATACAATAGTTTCCATCGCTCTCGTCTATCTTTTGTTTTTGTTCTAATTCCACTTTCAGCCTTTTTTTGTGGTCTTTTCAACCCGTCGAACTTACGTTAAATTAGGCTAAAGTCAATAATCTAACGTAGAGGCGCTGATAACAGTGCCCTTATGCATTTATAATCTAAAATCCACAATTGGTAGCTTCAAAATCCAAGATGATTCACAGTAACCACAAACAAAGACCTATCGCTGTTGATTTATTTGCTGGTGCTGGTGGCATGACTCTTGGTTTTGAGCGAGCAGGATTTGACGTGCTTGCATCTATTGAAATTGATCCAATTCATTGTGCGACACATGAATTTAATTTTCCTTTTTGGACTATTTTATGTAAAAGTGTCGTGGATATTACAGCAGCAGAAATTAGAAGTCGCTCCTCTATTGGTGATAGAGAAATCGATGTGGTGTTTGGTGGACCACCATGTCAAGGTTTCTCATTGATAGGTAAACGTGTTTTTGACGACCCTCGTAATTCCCTAGTCAATCATTTTATTCGGTTAGTTTTACAATTACAGCCAAAGTACTTTGTTTTAGAAAATGTTAAAGGCATGGCCCTGGGAAAGCACAAAGAGTTTATTTCAATCATCATCAATGAATTTGAGCAAAACGGTTATAAGATTCGTAAAGATTATAAAGTCTTAAATGCTGCTGAATATGGAGTGCCGCAGAATCGGGAAAGATTATTTTTGCTAGGTTGTCGTCAAGATTTGGAATTACCAAATTATCCCGATCCAATGACTAGATTGGCAAAATCAAAGAAAGCAGGGTTAAATAACCAACTCCCATTAAGCCCAACAGTTTTGGATGCAATTGGTGATTTACCTGAAGTCGAAGATTATATAGAGCTTTTTGAAAAAGATTGGGTAATTGCAGACTTTGGGAAGCCAAGTGATTACGGAAGACAACTTCGTGGTCTTTGCTCCACAGATAACGATTATTCATATGAGCGTAAATATGACTATAGAATGCTCACCTCAAGTTTAAGAACAAAGCATACTTTAGAATCTATCAAAAGGTTTGAGTTTACTCCCGCTGGGAAAACAGAACCTGTCAGCCGCTTTTATAAACTTGCTCCTGAAGGAATATGCAACACACTTAGAGCAGGAACTGCTAGCAATAGAGGAGCTTTTACTTCTGCTAGACCAATTCATCCATTTACCCCAAGATGTATTACTGTGCGCGAAGCTGCACGTTTACATTCTTATCCAGATTGGTTCAGATTTCATGTGACAAAATGGCATGGATTTCGGCAGATAGGAAATTCTGTTCCACCGTTATTAGCTAAGGCAGTAGCATCAAAAATTCTTAAAGTTCTTGATGTATGTTTATATAAACCTGGAATCATGCAAGAGTTAGGAAACGAAAAATTACTAATGTTTGATATGTCTCAAGCAGCTAGATACTATGGGGTAAAACCGCAAATTATAGAACCAAGAGCGAGAAAGTCAAGGTGAGTAAATAAAGTAGTATTTATAATACTGTAATTATTGAAATTATTGAAAATTTTAGGCAGCGTTACGCACTAGGAATAGAGCAATTTGAATTTACTCGATCTGAACTTGAAGCAGTTGGGGTTAAACTTGGACTTGATCCAAAAAATCTTGGTGATGTTATTTATGCTTATCGATTTAGAAGACCATTACCTAAAGAAATAACAAATACAGAACCTGAAGGATTGCAGTGGATTATAGAGTTAGCAGGACGTGCAATTTACAGGTTTCGTCTGGAACGTATTAACCGAATTGTTCCCTCAACTAGCTTGATGCAAATAAAAATTCCTGACTCTACTCCAGAAATTATTACCAAGTATTCATCAGGAGATGAGCAGGCTCTCCTAACTAAAATACGTTATAACCGATTGATAGATATATTTTTAGGAATTACAGCCTACTCATTACAAAATCATCTAAGAACTGCTGTCAGTGGAGTTGGTCAAATAGAAATTGATGAACTTTATGTTGGTGTAAATCGTAATGGAGCGCATTTTATTATACCTGTTCAAGCTAAAGGTGGTAGCGACCAAATTAGCATTGTTCAGACAAAGCAAGACATTGCATATTGTACTGCAAAATTTCCTGAATTGATTTGTCGCACTATATCAGCTCAGTTTATGAATAATGACGTAATAGCAATGTTTGAACTGACGCTAGACGAAAGCGAAGTCAAGGTAGTACAAGAAAAACACTACAGGCTAGTCCTTGCAGATCAAATTTCCGAAACAGATTTAAAAAACTACAGGATTTACGAGTAAGCTATAGGGTGCTTTAGGAACCGCGCTAACACACCCAAAGTTAATACTAAGTCCAAGCCCGGAAAAATGTGCCATCCTCCCAAACTGCGGCAGTACGTTGCTCAATTGCAGCTAATGCCTTATTGCTAAGAGGTTGGAAAGCCCGGGCTACATTCACGTTCTCTTCCAATTGCTTGACCGTTTCCGCTGCAATGACGCAAGAGTGAACACCAGGCTGCGACAAACTGTATCCCATAGCTTGCTGCATACCATCCAATCCGCCTGGTTTGAACAACCGACCATAAGCCGGTACTTTCATAGCAATCACGCCGACATTTTTTTGTTGTGCTAATGGAAGAACGACTGGGAGAAATGGGCGTGGGTGGTGTTTGTCGGCAGCATTAACAGGGATAAGCGTTGTGTGGAAGGGATAGCGACGCAATCCTTCAGCAATCACCTGTGGATCATGATGTCCGGTTATGCCAACAAACCGAACGAGTTTTTGCTGCATCGCCTCTTCTAAAGCTTTGACTGCGCCAGATGAACTAAAGATAGTGTTGAGTTCTTCGCGAAAAGAAACGTGATGCAATTGCCACAAGTCAAGATGATCTGTGTTTAGACGTTTGAGGCTTCTTTCCAATTCCCGCCATGCACCATCACGGTCTCTTTTATCTGTTTTACTTGCTAGAAAAATTTTTGAACGATGGGGTGGTAGTACTTTGCCAAAATAATCTTCACTGGGTCCATAATCAGCAGCAGTATCAAAGTAACGGATGCCAAGGTCAAGCGCTTTCTCAATAATTGCGACAGCATCACGTTCTCTTCCTTGCCAGGAGAGTGGCGTTTGACCAGCTCCTCCTAACCCAAAAATGGGGACTTTCACTCCTGTGCGTCCCAGCACTCGTTCTAGCATCGTCGCTGGTGGTGTAGCAGTGTCAGCTGCTTGTTGTTCCAAGGCAGATGCTCCTACTACACTGCCTGCAACCGCAACACTAGTGATGAGGAAGTTACGCCGCGTCGTGTTTCCTGACATAGTTTGCTTCAAGGGTAAATCCAGTGTTCTTTTTGTATGTTACCCAAGGAATCCCCTACGTTAAGCGATCGCAGTGTTTTTATAACAAAGTAAAGACGCGAAATCTCGCGTCTTTGTGAAATTTATTTCGGACATTTCAATTGACTAATTCAATGTCGCATTTTGCTTAGCAAAATCCCGATGAAGTTGATACTGCAAAATTTTTTGCTGCGCCATTGGATAATTATTGCTAGAAGTTGGCACTTCTTCCAAAAGTTTAATCGCTTGTTCCCACCGTTTGACAACTACTTTCCACTCATCTGTAGTTTGTGCTGACTTTGTTAACTGAGCTGCAATTTTACCTTTGTTAATTGCCTTCTCAAAATTGTCATCTTTGGGAGTAGGTTCAGGAGTTACTTCTAATCGCTTTTCCAGAGATTGATTGACATATGACATACTTTGTTGAACCTCTGGCAAATTAGTAAACAAGTATATCCATAAAGATATTAAAGAAATCAAAATAAGTGTGAAAACTCTTTTTGGTAACTTGCGATATTTAACCATTAAGTCAACCACGGTTGGCTTTTTTGCAGATGTTTTGTCATTTTGTTCAATTTCAGTGGCATTGACTTCACTCGGCTGATTATTTTCCGTTTTTACATTTGTTTCTTCATCAATTTTTTCAGGCGTGTTTTCTGGTTCATTACTAATAGCGTCGGCAAAAATCAGACGGTACTTAAATA
This sequence comes from Scytonema sp. HK-05, assembly GCF_963872035.1. Classification (NCBI taxonomy): domain Bacteria; kingdom Bacillati; phylum Cyanobacteriota; class Cyanophyceae; order Nostocales; family Scytonemataceae; genus Scytonema; species Scytonema sp. HK-05. The sequence continues at coordinate 129,607 of NZ_CAWMYC010000024.1, read as the reverse complement.
AATACTCGATTTGGTAAAAAATAGCAGCGCTGAGTATCCAGGAAATAGCAAAGATGGCTTGCAGATTTTTGTGAGGTTGGTTGTAGGTGTCAAGAATTTTTTCGTAGTTGAGTTGAAATAGAGGTAAAAAAGGAGTTGAAAGCAATATTGCAATCAGAGTAGAAAGGACAAACACAAGCCAGCTATATAAACTTTCCCACCAACTTATGAGTCCAGGAACTAATCCCTTGATGTTATTTGTCCGTTCTCCTGGAATGGCGGGGATGAGGCGACCGATAAAAAAGTGATGAAAAAAGGCGATCGCAGGTATTGGTAATATTAGTAACAATATTACGAGCACAGTCAACAGTTCTGGGTTGTCTGACCATTTCGCGAAATAGGAGTCCAAACCGTTGCTACGTCTCGTCAAGGCTAACAACCCAGTCATAAACATCGATAGTATCAAAGCGTTTAACCAAGCACTGGGGTAAGGAAACCATGTGGGTAATCCAAATCTCATCTCACACCTACTTTATTTACTTAAGTGAACTGATTTCTGCGCTTTTAGAAAAAGACAGGTACTGAAAGTGCATGCACTTTCATTACATGAATTTCTCAGACATTACCATTTTCCGATTTTGCTGTATCATATCGAACATCAAACCTCATTGTTGCATTCAATAATATTACGCTGCCAATAAGCAACCAATGGGAGTGATAGTAAATTTTAGAGGTAACTACATCTGTCTTAGGTTTGATTTTAAAAACAATTGCCGAAAAGAGCAAAATTATACCCTTCCACACATCAAGTTATGGAAGTGTCAAAATCGAGAAAGATGATGCACATTTAATTTGCCCAGCATCTAAAGACAATGAGGAAGAGAAACAGGCTTTCTCAATGCATGAATTTTGAATTTAGAATTGCTTAATGCCACCTTTACCCAGATACACTCAGCAACCTTGGACAGAAACATACAGTGAAATAATTGATGTTCGTTCAAGCAGCGAATTTGCGGAAGATCACATCCCTGGTGCGATTAATTTACCAGTGCTAGATGATGAAGAACGCGCCCAAGTAGGAACGATATACAAACAAGTATGCCCCTTCACCGCCCGGAAAATCGGTGCTGCTTTGGTTTCAAAAAACATCTCCCAACATCTCACTCAACATTTTGCTGAAAAACAAAAGGACTACCATCCTTTGCTTTACTGCTGGCGGGGTGGACAACGTTCCAATAGTATGGCTTTGGTGCTGACGCAGATTGGTTGGCGCGTGACGCTACTTGAAGGCGGCTACAAGACTTATCGCGCGTATGTCCGCAACCAATTGGAACATCTGTCAGAAAAATTCACTTACCAGATATTATGCGGTCTCACTGGCAGTGGTAAAACCCATATTTTGCACCAAATGCGCCAGTATGGTGCTCAAGTTTTAGATTTGGAAGCTTTAGCTAACCATCGCGGTTCTTTGCTTGGCGAAGAATGGGAAGGAAAACCTTCACCCCAACCCTCTCAAAAATATTTTGAATCGCTGTTATTGCAACAACTGCAAAGCTTTAATCCTGCTGAAACTGTGTGGTTAGAATCAGAAAGCAACAAAATTGGACAAGTTTATTTGCCGCCGTCTTTGTGGGAAAAAATGAAACAGGCTAGCTGTGTAGAAATTCACCTACCTATTACCCAAAGAGTCCAGTTTCTCTTACAGGAATACCCACATTTAACAACTCATCCCGATATTTTAAAAGCCAAGCTAGAGAAACTTAAATCCCGCTATGGAAAAGAAAAATTAAGCGAATGGTATCAGTTGATTGATGCTGGAAAATGGGAATTCTTCGTACAAGATATGTTACAGTTCCACTACGATCCAACGTATAGTAAATCCATGAAACGGGACTTTACCAAAGTAGAGCGATCGCTATCCATACCTGATTTATCGAATACCAGTCTTGATACTTTGTTAGATTCTCTTTTGCCAAATCAGGTGACAGCAAATTTGTAAAGCATATCTACCAAATATAAATAGTATGAGATGCGTGACACTGCCTTAACGCATTTATACTACTTTGCGACGCCAGTCGCCTCCGTCGGGAAAGCCCTTCGGGTGAGTCCTGAGCCCTGAGTCCTTACGGACACGCTGCGCGTTGGCGGAGCCTGCGCTTTGCGCTTACGGGCACGGCTTGAGGCCGAACGGACACGCTACGCGTTGGCGGAGCCTGCGCTTTGCGCTTACGCCAGTCGCCGTGAGAGCGGGAGACCCTCCTGCAGCGCTGGACTCACCGTCATTCGCGCTGGCTCGTCTGGCTTTGCCCGAAATTATTTTTATTGTGTCATTATAACCGTAAATATACCGTTATGAGTCACAATTTTGCCAGCCACAAAATTTAAACTCAAGCTATAAATATGAAGATTTCTCAACGTCATCCTTGGCCTTTGACAGTAGATGAAGCTATCAAAATTCAAGAAAAGCTAAAACATGAAGTCATAACTGAAGACAAACTCAAAGAACCTGTGCACTACGTAGCAGGGGTAGATATGGGTTTTGAAGCAGATGGTACGATTAGCCGTGCAGCCGTAGCGGTGCTAAGTTTTCCTGATTTGCAGCTGCAAGAAACCAGCCTCGCACGCCGTCCTACAACATTTCCCTACATTCCTGGGTTCCTTTCATTTCGGGAAATACCCGCAGTCTTAGACGCACTCGAAAAGATTAAAACAATACCAGACATTATCCTATGTGATGGACAGGGAATCGCCCATCCTAGAAGATTTGGCATAGCTTGCCATCTAGGATTAATTGTGGATATGCCTACAATTGGTGTAGCAAAATCGTTGTTGGTTGGTAAGCATGAGGAGATCCTAAACACACGAGGTAGCTGGCAACCATTAATACATAGAGGAGAAACAATTGGAGCAGTTTTACGGACGCGAGTAGGAGTCAAGCCAATCTACGTCTCTAGCGGTCATAAAGTCAGTCTACCAACAGCAATTGATTACGTATTGCATTGCACAACAAAATATCGGTTGCCAGAAACAACACGCATTGCGGATAAACTAGCGTCTAATAAATAACGGTAAAACTAGCGAAGTTCTTGTGGACAATGGTTGAAGTGGGTGGTAAATCAGTCACCCTAGTACCGCAAGGCGTTCGTCAAAAGTCAAAAGTCACGCATTCAAAAGGCTGATTCTGTGAGCTTTTCGCGCTATGAGTGAATGGTGAACCAGCGCCCTTTGGAGGGTTTCGCGCTCTCACGGCGACTGGTGAACCCGAAGGGTAGCTTTATTTCCGCCGTCGCGTACTAGTAGCTGAGATGCAAGAACTTGCAGGCGATCGCAAAGGTGCCAGTGCCCCTTGGGCAATCCCTACTACGCATAATATCCTTATAATTTATGACTCCTGAAAATATCAATCATCCATTTCTCCATCTCAAGGTTCGTTCTTTGCTGCTGCGGCTTTTACTCATATCTATCGTTCTTGGGATTGGGCTAGGGGTGATTCAAGCCACTAGTGGCTTAAAATTCAACCCTCAAGTTTTGAATTTAATCCTTTACATCTTCGTGTTCGGATTACTTTGCCTCTGGACACTGGCAGACTTTAAGCGCTTAGGAGTTCACCTCAGCTATGTAGTCGGTCGTTTGCCAAACAACCATAGATGGTTGCCGATGGTTGGCTTAGTCATTCTGTTAATCCTGTTTTCGATGGGTTCCTACCTAGTACTGTTTTACCTACTGTCATTACTGGCTCCATCATTTATAGAAGCAATCTTACGCGACGTTGCCAACAACCCAACACCTCAAAGGAATGCGTCACTGTTGTTCAACCTGCTGGGAGCTATTGTATTAGTAGTGGTTGCGCCAATTACTGAAGAATTCCTTTTTAGAGGGATTATTTTGCAGCGCTGGGCAACCAAATGGGGCATTCGAGCAGGATTGTTAGGTTCGTCGCTGTTGTTCGGAATTGGGCACGCGAATGCCGTGGGATTGTCTATGGTTGGAATGATTTTGGGGGTGCTGTATATCAAGACACGCTCGCTCATCGTGCCGATCGCCTGCCATGCTTTGAATAATTCTTTTGTAGTGGCAATGGAACTGTTCTCAAATGGCTCGAAGACTCTGTCAGCCGTGAACAGGTTAGAACAATTACGTTATAGCTTGTGGTTAGGTATCCTGTTTATAGTTCTCTCACTACCTGTACTGGTACGCTTCCTCTCTCAAAACTGGCCGCGCAAAAATGCACCCGTGCCTTACTTCATCAACTCTTTTCAAAAAGAGTCGTGAAAGAACAAGAAAAGTAATGCTCAATGGTATAGATATGTATAGAATTCTATAGAGATTTAAAATATATATTTTAAAGATGCAGACATTTGAAGCAAATTCCTCAATGCATCTGTCAGTTGTGCCAAAACGTTCCCAGCCTCTAAAGATTGTCGCGCTAGGAGATAGTTTAATATATGGATTTGGCGATCCAGAAGGAGGTGGCTGGGTCGAGAGACTGCGACGGTGTTGGATGATACCTGACAGCGCCGGTCATGTTCTTTATAATTTGGGAGTGCGGGGCGATCGCATCCTGCAAGTAGCGCAAAGGCTAGAAGTAGAATTTCGCCATCGGGGCGAACTGCGAAACCACGTTCCCGACTTGATTATCCTGTCGGTAGGAGTCAATGATTCAGCACGGGTAGGTCGTCCAAATGGACGAAACTATACAGATTTTCCCGTTTTTGAATCGCAAATTGCATCTTTGCTTGATCAGGCGCAGCAACTATGTCCAGTTTTATTTGTAGGAATGGTCCCAGTTGATGAAGCTAAGATGCCATTTCTGGATTGCTTGTACTACAATCACGCTGACCAATACCGCTACAAAGAAGCTCTTAAAGTCGCTTGCACCGAACGGGGGATTCCTTATCTCGATATTTTTCAGCAATGGATAAATCGCGGTGAAGCTTGGAGACTCAAACGCATAAGCAACGACGGTCTTCACCCTAATACTTTAGGGTATCAAACTCTGTTAGAGGATGTGATGAATTGGGAAGCTTTTGCTTCCTACAATTACAGTTCCTCCTACCAACTCAGTTCGTCATAAGGATATCACTGCTTTAAAGTTGTCCATTTTGTTGTATGTCAGCTTATTGCGGAAAACAGTATAATATGCACCAATAGAATTCTGGTACTCGTAGAATAAGGGTGTTAGGTGTAAGAGCAGATGGCAGTTAATAATGGATTGATTCTTACGCTCTTTATTCTGATTGCAACAAGTCTAGCTATTGGCTATGGTTTCGGCGTGAAAGCTCGACGTTTACCCTTTACGGCAGAAATTGGGTTTAGTCAGAAGCAATGGCAATTTCTGCGATGGTGGGTCAAGTTAGCCTTGGTTGTTGGAGTTTTATTACCTATCTGCTTGTTAGTTCTGGCTTGGAAGCAACCATCTTCATGGGTATTCTGGGGGAGTTACCTATTGATAGTAGCCGTGCAACTTATCTGTGAAAGTGTCTTTAGTCGCTGGCTAGTGCCAAGTATTGTTGTACCCATTGGTTTTTTCTACACAGCTTTTCGGTTATGGCAACTGCTAGATGGATTCACACAATTAACATTTTCCTCTTTGACATTGGTAGGTTTTGGCGTTGTTGTGTTGTTTTGGGTTGCTAACTTAGTAATGTTGATGGTGATGGCCATTCCAACGGTCTTTGTTGGTTCCGAGTCAATTTCACAATCTTGATTTCGGTGTCGGCTCAATAAGTCGGGGTACCAAGGTTCAAAGATACACAATGGTAATTCGGTAAAGCTCCAATCATACTGGCAACGCGAGCAAAAATCCCAACCGATCAATGTCAATTCTCTTCGCCATTAGTTGCGTTGTTACTGCATGGCACAAGTTATGATAAATCTGAACTGATGGCAAGCCAAGCAGAAAATTAAGTTCTCAGTGTAGTTCCCAAACAGCACAGCTACACAGTTATTCACTGCTTCATACAATCCGTAATCATTTATATATATAAAAAGAAAAATAACAGCAAATCACCGATGATATTTTGAACTGTGTGTTAATAACAATTAACATCCAATCTAAGCACTAAAACATCCTAATTTAGCCAGAGAAGGTTGACAGATTTCAGCGATATAAAGAATCATCTTAGGAACACCGGATAGTCGCTTGTGAGGAAAACATGCACACAGTTGTTCTTGTTCTGGTTGAGGTAGTGATTGTTATTGGACTGTCACGCCTAGTAGGGCTTGCCTTCCGGTGGATTAACCAACCACTTGTTATTGGAGAGATTGTTGCTGGGATTATGCTCGGACCATCTCTTTTTGGTTTGGTTGCTCCGGGGTTAGCAGCTGCCTTGTTTCCACCTGAAACAATTCCCTTCCTCAATGTGCTGTCTCAGGTAGGGCTGATATTTTTCATGTTTTTGATTGGGTTAGAGTTAAACCCCAAATACCTGAGTGGTAATTTAGAAGTAGCAATATTAACGTCTCACGTCAGTATTTTAGTACCGTTTTCACTGGGAACGCTGCTAGCGGTACTGCTGTATCCTTTAGTTTCTAATGCTAGTGTCTCCTTTACCGCCTTTGCTCTGTTTTTGGGTGCGGCGATGTCGATTACCGCTTTTCCGGTATTGGCACGTATTATTACTGAGAACAACTTGCAAGGAACTCGTTTGGGAACTTTGGCGCTGACTTGTGCAGCAGTGGATGATGTGACCGCTTGGTGCTTGTTGGCGGTGGCGATCGCCGTCGCACATACTGGTAGCATTGTCAAAGCTATCCCCACCATTGTCTATTCTCTGATCTACATCGGTTTGATGGTGACAGTGGGGCGAACTTTCTTGCAACGCCTTGCCACGTACTACCGCCGCACCGGACGCCTTAGCCAATTTGTTCTAGCTTTGATTTATGTGGGAGTGGTGGCTTCTGCCCTGATTACTGAACTGATTGGCATTCACCTCATATTTGGAGCGTTTTTACTAGGGGCAGCCATGCCCAAGAATGCAGGTTTAGTGCGGGAATTAGCAGTCAAAACAGAAGATTTTGTGCTGATAGTTCTGCTACCAGTGTTTTTTGCTTACAGTGGTCTGCGGACGCAAATTGGTTTGCTCAATCGTCCAGAATTATGGGCACTGTGCTTTGCTGTGCTAGCAGTCGCGATCATAGGTAAATACGTTGGCACCTATGTAGCAGCTCGCGTCAGTGGCATAGATAACCGAGAAGCCTCAGCACTCGGTTGGTTAATGAATACTCGCGGCTTGACTGAGCTTATCGTGCTAAATATTGGTCTGAGTCTCGGAGTGATTTCGCCCCTACTGTTTACCATGCTAGTAATTATGGCATTGGTAACAACATTTATGACCTCGCCACTGCTAGAGCTAACTTATCCGAAAAAGCTCATTAAGTTAGATATGGTTGAGGAAGAACCAGAAGAAACAGGTGTAGATACTTCTACTGATGAAGAGTCTCACAGTCGTCCTTACAGAATTTTGGTTCCAGTGGCAAATCCCAGTAGCCAAAAAGGTTTGATGCAGTTAGCTATAGCAATTGCTGTCAACTACCAACAACCCGCCGTTATTCATCCCCTGAGTTTGATTGAACTCGAAGAAGACTATGCATTTAGAAGTACCCCGCAAGAAGCAGATAGACTGATTGCAGAGCGCCGCCAACAGCTAGAAGAATTGATTTCACGTCTAGAACCATCAGAAGCACGTTCCTATGTACATCCTATTGTTCGCATATCAAACAATGTTGCACGGGAAACAGCACAGATTTCGTTACTTAAACAAGCTAATTTAATTCTAGTGGGATGGCACCGCCCAGCTTTTAGTCAAAATCGCTTGGGTGGACGAGTCGGTCAAATTCTCACCACTGCGCCAGTGGATGTGGCAGTGTTTATAGATCGGGGAGAAGAGCGTTTAGAAAGCTTGTTGGTTCCTTATTCAGCAAACATTCATGATGATTTAGCACTCATACTTGCTCTGAGATTGCTAGTCAACCGCCAAACCTGTCGTTTGGTGATTTTACACGTGGTGGAAGATAATCAAGTCAAAAATGAACTCAGTTACGAGTTTCACAGCATCATGGAGCAAATGCCTCAAAGTTTACGCGATCGCATTGACATTCAAATAGTCGAAGCCACAGAGCCAATTCAAGCCGTAGTCGCAGCCTCAGAAGCCGTTGATCTCACCATTGCTGGTACTAGCCGCGCTTGGGGTATCGAACGTCACACCCTAGGACGATACACAGATGAACTTGCCATTAAGTGTCGCTCCTCAGTGCTTATTACCCGTCGCTACAGTCAATTCACATCTCACCTTGCCTCGGTGCTTTCTAACGATAAATCAGAAGTCAAAAGTTAGATAAATCATGGATTATGAAATATGAATTATGAAACCAGGAAATTTTCTTTTTCATCATTCAACATTCATAATTCATCATTTTTTATTCTTATCATCACCCTACATTTCCATTAATATGCATCATTTAAACTTAAAATCCCTAACCTTTTATGGTGTGGCAATAACTTTAGTTCTGCTTTTGTTTAAAGTCGTAACTGCTTATGGAGAAAGCAGCCTCAAAGCACCCCCCGCAATGAAAAGTCGTTATGGTCTTGTGTTTAATGAAAATTTCCCAATATGCGATAAATCAAATATCCTGGTATTAAATCTTCAACAGTCAGGAATTTACTTAAATGGATTTTTACTTCCAGCTAGCTCTTACACCAAAACTTCCAAATTATCTGAAACTACCTCTTCTCTGACAGGTAGACTTGAAAATCGACAATTGAGTTTATCTGGAAAAGCTCCCAAGTACATCTTATGTAATCTTCCAACTTCTCAAACACAAGCAAACATCAGTCAAAAAGATAATTCCTCTATTCCAGTTAAGATACAAATCCAACTGACGGATAAAGAAGATTTAAGAGGAGAAATAAATGTGAGTGGCACTTCCAAAGCAATTGGATTAACAGCAATACCACAAAAGGAAAATGAACAATCTGAGCAGTCAAACAGTCATTAACTGCACATTGGTAATTAGCGATAGAAATTCTTGCCTCGTATGCAGTAGATTTCTTGCAAAAATCAGATTTAGAGCTACTTGGAACCGCAGATGGACATAGATAAACACAGATAAATTATCTGGGTTCAATGCTTTGTGCATCTGCGGTTTCATATACACAAAAATGACTTTTGCAAGAGGTCTAGTAAAAGTAGGTAGGGCATTCGCCCTACATTTGAGCGTACTACCATCCGACACCTCTGGTAGAAGCGACAAGCAAAAAAAACAGTTGTCATGGACAATTGTGGATGAGTTTTGTGGAGCAGTGAGGAGTATGGATAAGCGATTAATGAATAAGCATTTTTTCCGGTTTTGCAAGTATCTGTTTCGGGTTTGCTTATTTGGCTTGTATGCAACAATGCTTTACGGCAAGACTTTAAGCGTCTACGCCCTTGAAACTGGCAATAGTACCAAAAAAACTAATCGTAGTGTAGCGCCAGTAGTTAAAAAAACTAATCGTAGTGTAGCGCCAGTAGCTAAAAAAACTAATCGTAGTGTAGCGCCAGTAGCCAGACTGGAAGATTGGCGCTTTTACCCAGAGGCATTACAACTAGAAATGTCTCTCTCAAGAGCCTCACAGCCGCGCCACTTTTACCTCGCTCAACCCCCGCGCATTGTTATAGATTTACCAGGTACTAAGTTGGGCAGAATTCCCACCCAGCAAAATTTCTCTGGACCAATCCGAACCATTCGCGTTTCCCAACTCAACGCAGATGTCACTCGTATTGTCATGGATGTAGCACCAGGAACTGTCATCGATCCAAACCAAGTGCAACTGCAACCCATTTCCAGAGAAAATCCCAACCGTTGGGTATTACGTCCCTTAATTGCTAGTAACGGTACCTATTTACCTCAAGGAAACTTGCCATCTCTACCAAGTAACACACCACTTGGTGTGTACAATCCGCCACAGCCACCAGGTAATTTACCATCTGGTATGTACAATCCGCCTCAGCCACCAGGTAACTTACCATCTGGTATGTACAATCCGCCTCAGCCACCAGGTAATTTACCATCTGGCGTGTACAATCCGCCTCAGCCACCAGGTAACTTACCATCTGGCGTGTACAATCCGCCTCAGCCACCAGGTAACTTACCATCTGGCGTGTACAATCCGCCTCAGCCACCAGGTAACTTACCATCTGGTATGTACAATCCGCCTCAACCTCCAGGTAACTTACCATCTGGTATGTACAATCCGCCACAAGCTGCCGATTTCAGCGTACCGCCACCATTAACAACCCTACCCCCGACTAGCACTAACTTTCCACAAACACCATCTGTGCGAGTACCGCCTTTCACTCCTAATAATCCCTCTCAACTCCCTAGTTCTATTGTTCCCCCACCCTCTTTCCCATATCAGCCCAGAAATTCTAACAACAGTATTCCTTCTGTGGGTATGCCAAATTTTCCAGTCCCAAACGCCCCCAGCTATCCACCCAGTTCTCCCAATTCTGGAGTAATTGAGTTTGGTGAACCCTTTCCCAACCCCACTAGGTAAAGTGAAGAAAGAAGAAAGAAGAACGAAGAAGGAATATAATGCTAACTCTTCTTTCTTCCTTCTTCTGTCTTCGTTCTTTTCTAGAATTTCTCTGTTTCCAGTGTTGGAGCAGATGCTCCTGGAGTATTGATGAAGAAGTTTTTCGCATCATCGTTCTCGTAGGTGCAGCTAATGTCGGGTTTGTCGCTGTTCAAATCACCCGCATAAGCAAAGTGGTTCAAACGATTTTTGCATTCGCTCACCTGGTTTGATGTCACAAGCTTTCGTTGCTCTAAAATCGCCCAGTTACTCGAACGTAAAACACATCCCGGACGCATACTAGGCTGACCGACGTAAACTTTAAAGGGGTTGAGAGTTACAAACAGTCTGGTGTCCATGACCATAGCGCTGGCTCCATACTGTACGCAAATCTCAGCATTTGGTGCTTTGGTATCAATGAATTCTCGGCTAGCTACGTTGTTTGGAGTAAAGGTAGCCGTGGAGCTAAAAGCAATACCAATCCCAATACCCAAAACAAACACCCCTCCCAAAATTGCTATGGTGGTGAAATTAAAGATAGGGGATTGCAAAATAGAGGGTTTAGGAGTAGTAGTAGCCGTTCTACCAGTGGATTTTCGTCTCATTTTCGCTTAATCAACTTTACGCTTTGGACAGCAGGGAGTGGGTTCAACTGCTCCCCTTCTTTCAGTATGCCGATTCTTGAGTGTCATTGTCTGTAACTTTTTCTCTTATGTTCCTATTAATTGGGATTCATCAGCAAATCCGCGTTCCATTCAGGCTTAACTTTAACCATTGTTTATATCTACAACAATTGCCATGCATTTTTCGTCTATTGGTTAATTCAAAATTCAACTTTTAACCAAGTATTTAGTCATGAGTCGTTAGAGTAAATAGTTACCATGTACAAATGGTACTGATAAATTGGCTGTATAAGAGCTTTTTATTACCTTTGATACTGGTGTCGTCAAGAAATGTAAAATAAAAATTAAGAAAATATTAATACATACAGTACAAGTAAAGTGACATTTCAACGAGCCTTGGGCAAGAGTATAAAAATCTCACAATTTCAAACCCTTGTAGCCGATAGCCTCACAATTTTTTGGGGGGATTGGCTAGACTTACGTGTACGAATTGTACAAATTGCCTCGTCGGGATTAATATCTCCACTGATATACATTTTGGCTTTTGGTTTCGGTTTAGGTAGTTCCATTAAACCAGGGGCAGGAATTAGTGGTAATTATGATAACTATTTAGAATTTATTTTGCCGGGGATGGTAGCGCTGTCGTCGATGACGGTCAGCTTTGTTGGAACAACGTTTTCCATCTGCGGGGACAGACTATTTACCAAAAACTTCGACGAATTATTGCTCGTCCCCGTGCATCCCCTAGCGCTACATACAGGTAAAATGCTGGCGGGAGTGACGCGGGGATTGATGACTTCGCTGGGTGTGATTTTGGTGGCGCTGCTCTTTACTGGGAATTGGAATTTTCTCAACCCGTTGTTTGTGTTGATACTGGTGCTGAGTTGTGCCGTTTTTGCCGGGTTGGGAGTCATTGTGGGTTTGACGGTGAAATCTCTTGAATCAGTCGGACTTTACAACAACTTTATTATTATCCCTATGTCATTCTTAGGAGCAACGTTTTTTGACCCGAGTACATTACCAACAGCCTTGAAATTCGTAGTTTACTTGTTACCCCTGACTTACGCTAGCATCGGATTGCGTGCAGCTGTTTATATGCCATTGTCTCAGTTTCCTTGGTATAGCGTGCCAATTTTACTGGTGATGGCGATCGCTCTTTCGCTTTGGGGTGCTTACGTCTTTTCCCACCAACAAGACTGACACTCATGGGTGTAGCTTACAGGTTACAGGTTACAGTTTTTCCCTGTACCCTGTACCCTGTACCCTTGTCCTAGCTAGCTAAAACGGTCTTTTGTAAAGGCGTCCAACGGAAGGCGCGATCGCCACCCCTCTCAATCACCACTTTCACTCGTGGTTCCAAGCTGGGTAAGGTCACCAAATACTCAACTTCCTGATCGGAAAGAATATGCCCTTCAATCAGCCACAATACCAAGCCCTTTGACTTGGGTGGGAGCTGTTCGAGCTGATAGCTAACAATGGGCGGTACGTAGTACACATAACCTACTGCCGCACCACTACCAGTGCTTTTTTTGCCAAGATGAGGAGGTCTCACACCATGAACTCCTGTAAGATAGGCAGCCACATCTCCCAATCCTTTTGCACTCATATGGTGGGTGACATAGCCTGCTGCACGCAGTCGGCGTCTGTACCGACCTTCAAAACCTCCTTCCAGAGGTACATACACACCAAGAGAGCCGAATTTCTCCAGATCACGAATTAAACCGTTGCCAGTGGTAATTAGTGCCATAATTTGATTTTTGTCCTATCCCACTTCGATATCTCTATTATTTACCGTTAAGCAATAGATTAAGTTCTACAAATTAACTTATGGGCTATATTAAATCTTTCCGTATATACCAGCCGTCTGCATTTTCCTTTTTTGTCCAAAAACACCAGAAAAATTTGTAGACAAATATAAATAGATGAGCTATATTATTAGATCGTGGTCAAAAATAAAATTAGGTTATCGTCTGACTGTCATTTCTAGCTGGTGTTAGCATCAAAAACTGATCATTGAATTCCATATGGAATAAAATAGCAGAAATTGCTAAGAGACTGGTAAACTAGAAAAGCTGCGACGACAACTTGGGAGTGGTTAGTTAAAAAACTAATGCTTGCCTTAGGGCATAAGCAGCATTCACTCCTGAAGCTCACAACAAGGCAAAACCTTAAATAAGCTTGAATTATTGTTTAAGGTAGCGGATAAAGTAGAAACTGAGCAGTAATGTTGGTTTGTAGCATTGCAGAAGTCTCAGTGAATGGATACTGGGCAGCTAGCTGCACAAGTCCTACTACAACAAAGACGTGCCAGAGCAATTGCTTGGACAGAAGCATTGCTGCACAAAGCGCAAAGTTATAGCGCCTTGCAAAAAATCTAGAAGTTATCTCTTCCTAGAAGGAAGGTACTTTTGGCTGTTCTGGTGACGAATAACAAGTAAACGGATTGATTAAACAGTACGGAATGTTGGGTGAAGACCCAAAGAAGTTGAATCTGTCATTACCTAAGCAGATCGACTTCACAGGTCAGTTCACAAAAAGCCGGAACTTCTCTTAACGGGAGTTGAAACAGCGTACCCGATAAGAATCGGATTCCAAAACAAGTAAGTAAAAAGGAGATCCAGTAACTGTGTCTGTAGGTATTCTCGGCACCAAACTGGGCATGACCCAAATATTTGACGAAGCAGGAGTAGCCATTCCTGTTACTGTCATTCAAGCGGGACCATGTACCGTTACCCAAGTTAAAACAAAACAGACCGACGGTTACTCCGCCATCCAAGTAGGTTATGGCGAAGTCAAGCCAAAAGCGCTGAATAAACCGCTGCTGGGACACTTGAATAAAGCATCTGCCCCAGCGCTGCGTCATTTACAGGAGTATCGCATAGATAACTCCGGTGAGTATGCTTTAGGTCAAGAGATTAAAGCAGATATTTTTAGTGCCGGTCAAATTGTAGACGTAATTGGTACAAGTATTGGTAAGGGTTTTGCTGGTAACCAAAAACGCAACAATTTTGGTCGAGGACCAATGTCGCACGGTTCCAAAAACCACAGAGAACCAGGTTCGATTGGTGCTGGTACAACTCCCGGTCGTGTCTATCCAGGTAAGCGGATGGCAGGACGTTTGGGAGGTACGCGCGTCACAATTCGCAAACTGACTGTGGTACGAGTAGACCCAGAACGCAACTTAATACTCATCAAGGGAGGTATTCCTGGTAAGCCAGGTGCCTTAGTAGATATTGTCCCGGCAACATTAGTTGGTCGTAGTAAATAGCAGTCAGCTTGCTTTTCGCTGATGGCTAGAAGTAGATAGCTGATAGCTATGAAGAGGTAGACAGAGAAATGTTTGAGTATGTAGTCAAAAATTGGCAAGGAGAACAAGTCGAACAAAAAACGTTCGACCTCAAGGTTGCCAAAGAGGAAACGGCATCTCATGTCGTACATCGAGCCTTGGTAAGACAAATGACCAATGCTCGCCAAGGAACCGCAAGTACCAAAACCCGTTCTGAGGTCAGAGGTGGCGGTCGCAAACCTTGGCGGCAAAAAGGGACAGGTCGTGCGCGTGCTGGATCTATTCGTTCACCGTTGTGGCGTGGTGGTGGTGTCATTTTTGGACCGAAACCGCGAAATTATGAGATCAAGATGAACCGCAAAGAGCGGCGTTTAGCTTTGCGAACGGCTTTTGCTAGTCGGATTGATGATTTAATCGTAGTGGAAGAATTTGGTGATCAGATCCAGCGTCCCAAAACAAAAGAGTTAGTGGGAGCGATCGCCCGTTGGGGGTCAGAGCCAGAAAATAATACCTTGTTAATCTTGTCTGAACGTACAGAAAACATATATTTATCAGCCCGCAACGTAGAAAAATTAAAGCTACTTGCTGCTGATCAGTTAAATGTTTACGATTTGCTGCACGCCGACAAGATTGTTGTGACAGCATCAGCACTCGAAAAAATTCAGGAGGTCTACGGTGACTAAATTTGACCCCCGCAACCTTCCCGACCTTGTGCGTCGCCCAATTGTCACTGAAAAAGCGACGATTTTGATGGAGCAAAATAAATACACCTTTGAAGTGGTTCCAAAAGCAACAAAACCACAAATCAGAGCCGCAATTGAAGATTTATTTGACGTCAAGGTCGAAAAAGTCAACACTTCAAAGCCACCGCGCAAAAAGCGGCGTGTTGGTAAGTTTATTGGTTTCAAGCCCCAATACAAGCGAGCTATTGTGACAGTGGCAGCTGGGGACGTAGACAAGATTAGACAAGTTCTCTTCCCAGAGGTTTAAGAAAATGGGTACTCGTTCTTATCGCCCTTATACCCCCAGTACTCGCCAAGTTACGATTTCTGACTTCTCGGAAATTACCAAAACCGAGCCAGAAAAATCGCTAACAGTATCCATACATCGCGCCAAAGGTAGAAATAATCAAGGGCGGATCACCGTTCGGCACCGGGGTGGCGGTCACAAGCGCCTTTACCGCATCATCGACTTTAAACGAGATAAGCGTGGTATTCGTGCCACAGTGACGGCAATTGAATACGACCCCAACCGCAACGCGCGGATTGCCCTTTTGCAATACGAAGACGGCGAAAAGCGTTACATCCTTCAACCGAATGGTTTGAAAGTCGGGACAACAGTTGTTGCAGGTCCAGATTCTCCCATCGAAGATGGCAACGCTTTACCCCTATCCAACATTCCCTTAGGAACCGGCGTTCACAACGTAGAATTGAAACCCGGTAAAGGCGGTCAAATCGTTCGCGCTGCTGGTGCAACTGCTCAAGTTGTGGCAAAAGAAGGTAACTACGTTACACTCAAGTTGCCTTCTGGAGAAGTCCGCCTGGTGCGCCGCGAGTGCTATGCCACTATTGGACAAGTCGGTAATCTCGATGCCAGAAACCTGAGTGCCGGTAAAGCGGGTAGAATTCGCTGGAAGGGTCGCCGTCCTCAAGTCAGAGGTAGTGTGATGAACCCAGTTGACCACCCACATGGTGGTGGTGAAGGTCGGGCACCCATCGGTAGACCGGGACCTGTGACACCTTGGGGTAAACCTGCTTTAGGCTATAAAACACGCAAGCGTAAGAAACCCAGTAGCAAGTTAATTGTCCGCCGTCGCCGTAAATCTTCTAAACGCGGTCGTGGCGGTCGTGAATCTTAGAATTTTAGATTTGAAATTTTGGATTTTGGATTGGAAATTTCATCCAAAATCCAAAATAACAACTTGGTAAATCGAAAATTCTAAATCTAAACTCCAAAATCCAAAATCCAAAATCGAATTATGGGTCGTTCTCTAAAAAAAGGTCCGTTCGTTGCGGATCATCTAATGACGAAAATTGAAAAGCTCAACGAAAACAACAAAAAAGAAGTCATTAAAACTTGGTCCCGGGCTTCGACAATTTTACCGCTCATGGTAGGTCATACCATTGCCGTTCATAACGGACGCCAGCACGTGCCAATTTTCATCTCTGACCAAATGGTGGGACACAAACTAGGCGAATTTGCCCCGACGCGTACTTTTAGAGGTCACGCGAAGAGTGACAAAAAATCAGGTAGATAGTTAAAAGCCCAAAATCCAGAGTTTAAAGTCAAAATGAGTGGCTCTTGACTCTCGAAGGACGCTTTGCAAGGGTCATCCTCTTGACAAATGGAGAAAAATATGGCAGTAGATAATACGACAGAAGTGAAAGCGATCGCCCGTTATATACGGATGTCTCCCTATAAAGTGCGTCGCGTACTTGACCAAATCCGGGGGCGCTCGTACCGAGAAGCGCTGATTATTCTAGAATTCATGCCCTATCGCTCCTGCGAGCCAGTGTTAAAGGTTCTCAGAAGCGCTGCAGCTAATGCCGAGCATAACGCAGGGCTAGATAGAACGAATTTGGTCATTACTCAAGCCTACGCGGATCAAGGTCCGGTACTAAAACGGTTCCAACCTAGGGCGCAAGGTCGTGCTTATCAGATTCGCAAGCCGACGTGTCATATCACTGTGGCTGTCGCAGCTGACAGCGCCGCAGGCGAATAAAAAATTACCTACAGAAAGAATTTTTAGAGGAAGCATTTGTGGGACAGAAGATACATCCAGTCGGTTTTCGCTTGGGCGTAACCCAAGAACATCAATCTCGTTGGTTTGCTGACCCGAGTCGCTATCCAGAACTTCTACAAGAAGACCACAAACTTCGTCAGTACATAGAACGAAAACTGGGTAGATACGCCCAAAATAACGCCGGAATTTCTGAAGTGCGGATTGACCGCAAAGCAGACCAAATCGATTTAGAGGTACGTACAGCTCGACCTGGTGTGGTTGTAGGTCGAGGTGGGCAAGGCATTGAATCTTTACGTACCGGTCTCCAGCAACTGCTGGGGAGCAATCGCCAGATTCGTATTAACGTAGTTGAAGTACAACGAGTTGATGCGGATGCCTTCTTGATTGCTGAATATATTGCTCAGCAACTCGAACGCCGCGTTTCCTTCCGGCGTGTCGTACGGCAAGCGATTCAGCGTGCTCAACGCGCTGGCATACAAGGCATCAAAATTCAAGTCAGCGGACGGCTCAACGGGGCAGAAATCGCCCGGACAGAGTGGACTCGTGAAGGTAGAGTACCTCTACACACGTTGCGAGCTGACATTGACTACTCATACTGCACGGCAAAAACTGTTTACGGAATTCTCGGTATTAAGGTGTGGGTGTTCAAGGGAGAAATTATTCCCGGACAGGAAGAAACGACTCCCGCAGCAACGACTCGCGATCGCGATCGCGATCGCCCTCCATCTCGCCGCCAACAACAACGCCGTCGCCAACAATTTGAAGACCGCTCAAATGAAGGATAAAGGGGGACTGGCGAGGCGGAGACCGGCAATTAGAGACTGAGAAAGAACCTTCCCATCCCTAATAACTAATCCCTAATCCCTAATCCCCAATCACTAATCCCTAATCCCTAGTACCTAGTCATGCTAAGTCCAAGAAGAACGAAATTCCGTAAACAACAGCGCGGACGGATGAATGGTCTCGCCACTCGCGGCAGCAGCCTCAACTTTGGGGACTTTGCTCTCCAAGCTTTAGAACCCTGTTGGATCACCTCCCGCCAAATCGAAGCTTCTCGTCGGGCAATGACTCGTTATATCCGCCGGGGTGGTAAAATCTGGATTCGGATTTTCCCCGATAAACCAGTCACCATGCGTCCTGCAGAAACCCGGATGGGTTCTGGTAAGGGTTCGCCAGAGTACTGGGTAGCAGTCGTCAAACCCGGACGAATTTTGTTTGAAATTGCAGGCGTTGCCGAAGAAACCGCGCGCGAAGCAATGCGATTGGCAGCTTACAAGTTGCCCATTAAAACCAAGTTCATTACACGCTCCCAAGAGGAACAGCAGGTGTAAGTTATGCCTCTTCCCAAGATTTCCGAAGCCAGAGAATTAACTGACGAGCAACTGGCGCAGCAAATTACCGCCGTCAAAAAGGAATTGTTTCAGTTGCGCTTGCAACAAGCAACCAGACAGCTAGACAAACCGCACAAGTTTAGACACGCCCGCCACCGCCTCGCTCAATTAATGACTGTGGAAGCAGAGCGGAAACGGGCATCTTCCTCAAGTCAACCCGCTAAAGAATCAGAGTAGAAGAGTATGGCAGTTAAAGAACGAGTTGGGTTGGTAGTGAGCGACAAAATGCAAAAAACGGTCGTAGTCGCCATCGAAAACCGCGCTCCCCATCCCAAATACGGCAAGATTGTCGTGAAAACTCGGCGCTATAAGGCGCACGATGAAGAAAATAAATGTAAAGTCGGCGATCGCGTTCGCATTCAGGAAACACGACCCCTGAGTAAAACCAAGCGCTGGACAGTGGCAGAAATCCTGACGACCAAAGCTAGCTAAACATAATTCATGAGTTGTTAGGTAGCTAACAACACAACAAGGGAGAACAATTGTGATTCAACCCCAAACTTACCTTAATGTCGCAGATAATAGCGGTGCCCGCAAACTGATGTGCATCCGCGTATTAGGAGCAGGGAACCGCCGTTATGGCTTCATAGGCGATCGCATTATCGCCGTAGTCAAAGATGCTCAGCCAAATATGGCTGTGAAGAAGTCTGATGTTGTCGAGGCAGTCATTGTCCGCACCCGACATAATATTAATCGAGACAGCGGTATGAGTATTCGCTTTGACGATAATGCCGCAGTTATCATTAATAAAGATGGTAACCCCAGAGGAACACGGGTTTTCGGACCAGTGGCACGGGAACTACGTGACAAAAACTTTACCAAAATTGTTTCTCTGGCTCCGGAGGTGCTGTAATGGTAACTCAAAAGAGAAATCAGCCGAAAGTTTTTTACAAAATGCACGTAAAAGCTGGCGATACCGTACAAGTCATTGCTGGGAAAGACAAAGGCAAAGTTGGTGAAGTGATTAAAGCGCTTCCCCAAGAGAGTAAAGTCATTGTCAAAGGTGTAAATATTAAAACTAAGCACGTTAAACCCCAGCAAGAAGGAGAATCTGGACGGATTGTCAATCAGGAATACCCAATCCACAGTTCTAACGTGATGCTCTATTCCACCAAGCAAAACGTTGCCAGTCGCATTTCCTACACCTTCACAGAAGAAGGCAAGAAAGTCAGGATGCTTAAGAAAACTGGCGAAATCATAGATAAATAGAAGCAACGAGAAGTTAGGAGTTAGGAATAAAACTCAGAACTTACAACTCAAAACTTCATTGTTCCCTGACCAAGCCCAGGGATAAAAAGGACAAAAAACTATGGCACCAATAAGACTTAAAACTGTATACCAGGAAACAATTGTCCCCAAACTGATACAACAGTTTCAGTACAAGAACATTCATGAAGTACCGAAAGTGGTGAAAGTCACGGTAAACCGTGGATTAGGGGAAGCATCTCAAAATGCCAAAGCACTAGAAGCGTCTTTAAGCGAGATTGCGCTAATTACCGGTCAAAAGCCTGTAGTGACGCGAGCGAAAAAAGCGATCGCTGGCTTCAAAATTCGCCAAGGTATGCCCGTTGGTATCATGGTGACCTTAAGAAGCGAAAGGATGTATTCCTTTCTCGACCGTTTAATCAATCTGTCACTACCAAGAATTCGGGACTTTCGCGGGATTAGTCCCAAAAGCTTTGATGGTCGCGGCAACTATACTCTAGGTGTCAGAGAGCAACTCATTTTTCCAGAAGTTGAGTACGACAGGATTGACCAAATCCGTGGGATGGATATTTCCATCATCACCACGGCAAAAACTGACGAAGAGGGTCGCGCCTTACTTAAAGAAATGGGAATGCCCTTTCGGGATCAATAAGTTCATCTAAAGAGGGAACGATGGCGGTTAACGACACAATTGCAGATATGCTCACGCGCATCCGCAATGCCAACATGGCGCGGCATCAAACAACACACGTGCCATCCACAAAATTGACTCGTAGCATTGCAAAAGTGCTGCGCGATGAAGGCTTTATTGCTGAGTTTGAAGAAGCAGGAGAAGGCGTGAAGGGCAATTTGGTGATTTCCTTGAAATACAAGGGCAAGAATCGCCAGCCTCTGATCACTGCCTTAAAGCGAGTGAGTAAACCAGGTTTGCGCGTTTACTCGAATAAAAAAGAACTACCAAGAGTACTAGGCGGTATCGGTATTGCCATTATTTCGACATCAAGTGGCATTATGACTGACCGTGAAGCACGACGTCAAAACTTGGGTGGTGAAGTACTTTGCTACGTTTGGTAGTCATGAGTCATTTGTCATAAGTCATTTGTCATTCGTAAAAGACAAATAACAAAGGACAAATAACAAAGGACAAATAACAAAGGACAAAAAGTTATGTCTCGAATTGGTAAACGCCCAATTACAGTTCCTGCCAAAGTGCAAGTGACCATTGACGGCACAAAAGTGCTTGTCAAAGGTCCTAAAGGGGAACTCTCTCGCGATTTGCCTACTCATGTCACAGTCTCCCAAGAAGGAGAAACATTACAGGTCAACCGTCGCGATGATTCTCGCACATCGCGCCAAATGCACGGTTTGTGCCGCACCTTGGTTGCCAATATGGTTGAAGGAGTTTCCACAGGCTTTCAACGTCGTTTGGAAATTCAAGGGGTTGGTTACAGGGCGCAAGTTCAAGGTCGGAACCTGGTTTTGAACATGGGTTATAGCCATCAAGTGCAAATCGCTCCGCCTGACGGCATTCAGTTTGTCGTTGAAAATAATACCAACGTTATTGTCAGCGGCTATGACAAAGAAGTGGTAGGCAACACAGCAGCGAAAATTCGTGCTGTTCGCCCACCAGAACCTTACAAAGGCAAAGGTATTCGTTACGCTGGTGAAGCGGTAAGACGTAAAGCTGGTAAAACTGGTAAGAGTAAGAAGTAAAAATGAAGCTTACAGGTAGAGAATCAAAAGAGCGTCGCCATAGACGCATTCGTGGTAGAGTCAGTGGTTCTACAGAACGCCCACGCTTAGCCATCTTTCGCTCCCACCAACATATTTATGCTCAAGTCATTGATGATACCCAGCATCATACCTTGGTGGCAGCCTCAACTGTAGAACCAGAGTTGAAATCTAAATTAGCTTCCGGTTCCAATTGCAATGCTTCTGTTGAAGTCGGCAAATTAATTGCAGCTCGCTCTCTAGAAAAAGGGATCACCAAAGTTGTCTTTGACCGAGGTGGCAACCTTTACCACGGTCGTGTCAAAGCACTAGCAGAAGCAGCTCGCGAAGCTGGTCTAGATTTTTAAAGAAGTCATTGTCATTGGTAAGCGTCTCATTGACTCATGACTTCTGACCATCACGAGGTAATTAAAATGGCAACTGGTCGTCGTAAAACTAACCGTACAAAAAAAGAAGAAACCAACTGGCAAGAGCGAGTCATCCAAATCCGACGCGTCAGTAAAGTCGTCAAAGGAGGTAAAAAACTTAGCTTCCGGGCAATAGTCGTTGTGGGTAATGAACGTGGTCAAGTTGGCGTGGGAGTAGGCAAAGCCTCAGATGTGATTGGTGCTGTAAAAAAAGGCGTAGCCGACGGCAAAAAGCATCTCATAGATATCCCCATGACCAAATCTAACTCCATACCCCATCCGATTGACGGTATCGGGGGCGGCGCTAAGGTGATGATGCGACCTGCAGCTCCTGGTACTGGGGTAATTGCTGGTGGTGCTGTGCGTACAGTGCTTGAATTGGCAGGAATTCGTAATATCCTGGCTAAGCAACTTGGGTCAAATAATCCTCTCAATAATGCCAGAGCCGCAATTAATGCCCTAGGTACCTTGCGAACCTTTGCAGAAGTTGCCGAAGACCGAGGCATTCCTGTTGAAAATCTTTACATTTAAAAATCGATATTTGTCCTTAGTCCTTGGCAAATGACAAAGGACAAATCATAGGTGACTAATTTTACATAAGGTTTCGACTATGAGACTCACTGATGTTCGTCCTCAAAAAGGCTCTAAGAAACGCCCTCGTCGTTTAGGTAGGGGGGTTTCTGCCGGTCAGGGTGCTAGTGCTGGTAAAGGTATGCGTGGTCAAAACGCGCGTTCTGGTGGCGGTACCCGACCTGGATTTGAAGGGGGTCAACAGCCATTGTACCGCCGTATTCCTAAGTTGAAAGGCTTTCCCCTGATTAATCCTAAGAAGTACACTACGATTAATGTAGAAAAGCTAGCCTCCCTGCCTGCAAATACAGAAGTTACACTGATCTCCTTAAAAGAAGCTGGTATTCTCACTGGGAGTCGAGGACCTTTGAAGATTTTGGGGGATGGGGAATTGAGCGTTCCGCTCAAGGTGCAAGCGGCTGCTTTTACAGGTACAGCTCGTAGCAAAATTGAGGCAGCTGGTGGGAGTTGCGAAGTAGTTTCAAAGTAAGCCAAAAAGCGCGCACCTACGACAAGCCTACCCCAGCCAAGCGCCTGACTTAACTAGCAAGGTAGCCCTTTATGATTAGTCGAGATAAAGCCCCAACGGCTCAAGAAACTTTTATGCAGATGGCGCAAGCAGCCGGGCTGCGAGGTCGGCTGCTTGTCACACTCGGTATTCTCTTTTTGATTCGTCTTGGCATACATTTGCCTATACCAAATATTAATCGAGACGAGTTTGCCAGAGCCATCCAAGGCAACAACCAGATATTAAGCTTTTTGGATATCTTTTCCGGAGGTGGACTCTCTGCTTTGGGAGTCTTTGCCTTGGGTATTTTGCCTTACATTAACGCTTCGATTATCATCCAATTGCTCACTGCTGCCATCCCAGCTTTAGAAAATTTACAGAAAAATGAAGGTGAAGCAGGACGGCGCAAGATTTCCCAAATTACACGGTATGTGTCTTTGGGTTGGGGGATTATTCAAAGTGTCTTCTTAGCAGCGTTCTGGCTCAAACCCTTTGCCTTCAACTACGGACCGATTTTTGTCATCGAAACAGCGCTGGCTCTTGTAGCTGGTTCGATGTTTGTCATGTGGGCATCAGAAGTCATTACAGAGCAAGGTGTTGGCAATGGTGCATCTTTATTGATTTTTGTCAATATTGTGGCAACACTGCCAAAAGCCTTGGGCGACACTATCGATTTTGTACAAAGCGGAAGCCGAGAAACAGTAGGTCGCGTTATCGTACTACTGCTGCTTTTCATCGCCACGATTGTTGGAATTGTGTTTGTCCAAGAAGGAATCCGCCGCATTCCGATTATTTCTGCTCGCCGTCAAGTTGGTCGCAGAATTTTTGCAGAGCAGCGTAACTACCTACCCCTACGACTCAATCAAGGGGGCGTCATGCCGATTATTTTTGCAACTGCAATTCTGAGTTTGCCCCTTTTGGCAGAAAACTTCATCCGCAATCCAGAGTATTCAAAAATAGTTAACACTTATCTGATCCCAGGTGGTTCTCAGCCTTGGGTATATGCCCTTATCTACCTAGTTTCGATTGTGTTCTTTAGCTACTTCTATTCTTCGTTGATTGTCAACCCAGTTGATGTGGCGCAGAACTTGAAGAAGATGGGGTCTAGTATACCAGGCATTCGTCCGGGAAAGGCAACTAGCGAGTACATTGAGCGCGTTCTTAATCGACTCACTTTTTTAGGTGCTATCTTCTTGGGTTTGATTGCGATTATCCCTACCGCGGTTGAAAGTGCTTTGAATGTGCGAACCTTCAGGGGACTAGGTGCTACCTCTCTATTGATTCTTGTAGGTGTAGCTATTGATACATCAAGGCAAATCCAAACCTATGTTATCTCTCAGCGCTATGAAGGAATGGTGAAACAATAGTGACACGAGTAATCTTCTTGGGACCGCCTGGAGCTGGTAAGGGAACGCAAGCGAAAACGCTAGCTGACAACTGGAAAATTGCCCATATTTCTACGGGTGACATACTGCGCCAAGCCCTAAAAGAGCAAACCCCTTTGGGTGTCAAGGCTCAAGGTTATATGGACAAAGGTGAGTTGGTTCCTGACCAGCTAGTGCAGGAAATGGTGCAGGAACGTTTGAGTCAGCCTGATACTCAATCAGGTTGGATTCTGGATGGCTTTCCCCGTACCGTTAATCAAGCAGTTTTCTTAGAGGAGTTGCTGCAACAGCTAAACCAGCATGGCGAAAAGGTGGTCAATCTGGAAGTGCCAGACGAAATTCTGATAGCGCGGTTGCTGCAGCGAGGAAGAAAAGATGACACCGAAGAGGTGATTCGTCGCCGCTTAGAAGTCTACCGCTCTGAAACGGCACCCTTGATTGACTTTTACAGCAGTCGCCAGACTCTTCTCAGTGTCAACGGCGATCAGTCCCCAGAAGAAGTCACTAGCGAATTGCACAAGCTCATCGCCTAGAAAGAGGGAATAGGTTACAAGTTTAAGGTAACAGGTTTTTCCCTGTCGCTTGTTCCCTGTTCCCTATGCCGACAGATCTATGTCAAGATTGGATAAGATATATTAATAAACTGTTGATATATTCTCCGAATTATGTTTTTTAGCAGGCTACAACACGCTGCAACAAACCAGGAGACTGTTGAGTTGAGGAAAAAACTTGTCTAAGCAAGATTTGATTGAAATGGAAGGCACGGTCACAGAGTCCCTGCCAAATGCAATGTTTCGCGTTGATCTGGATAACGGCTTTAATGTCTTGGCTCACATTTCTGGCAAGATTCGCCGTAACTATATCAAAATTTTACCTGGCGATCGCGTCAAAGTAGAACTAACACCTTACGACTTGACAAAAGGTAGAATTACCTATCGACTACGTAAGAAATAGACAATTCTCAAACTCTTTACAGGAGGCAAATGAATTATTGATTAACCAAGATGCGATTCAAATAGAAGTTACTGTTACTCAGGTATCACCTCGTGACAGTTTTCGGCGTCGATGTGAACAATGACTCTCATGTCCTAATTTACCAAGGCATGAAAGTATCAGACATAAGCAAGTTTTTCCAAGAGTGATTGCCTGATCAATAGCAAAAACGCAGTTGCCTTCGACACTGGAATTTCTTGCGCTCGCCTCAAAGTTAGCTTGAAACACAACGATATAACTAAAACTCCAATGAGTGATCAAATGTAACAAGAGAAAAACTATGTAATAAATAATACCATATCACAAAGTTTTTTGTTTTTACGATGAATTTTACTGATTAATTTACCCTAAAATGTTATAATCTACCATTTGGAGTCAAAAGAAAAGCGATGAAAGTCAGAGCCTCTGTCAAGAAAATCTGTGAAAAGTGTACCGTGATTAGACGTCGTGGTCGCGTCATGGTGATTTGTGTGAATCCCAAGCATAAGCAGCGTCAAGGATAACACAGCATTTATAGTTAACAGTCATCGCCGGTGCGTCATCTGATAACTGCTGACTGCTAACTGACAAACATTTACACCACTAGCTTTTAGAAATAGGGAGATTGTTGTGGCACGTATTGCCGGAGTAGACCTTCCACGTGACAAACGCGTTGAAATCGGTCTCACTTACATCTATGGAATAGGTTTATCTCTGTCGAAAGAGATTTTAGAGGCTACGTCTGTTAACCCTGATACCCGTGTTAAAGACCTGAGCGATGCTGATGTAGCAGCCCTGCGCGGAGAAATAGAAAGCAACTACCAAGTAGAAGGTGATCTAAGGCGCTGGGAGGCAATGAACATCAAGCGCTTAATCGACATTGGCACCTATAGAGGTCGCCGTCACCGGATGGGATTACCAGTCAGAGGACAAAGAACTCGTACTAATGCCAGAACTCGTCGAGGAAGACGGCAGACAGTGGCTGGTAAGAAGAAAGCACCATCCAAGTAATTTTTTCTTTGCCTACCTTCAGCAATACTTAATCTTAATTTAACTGAGTGTAATATGGCGCGACAGCAAAGCAACAAAAAATCCGGAAGCAAAAAGCAAAAACGCAACGTTCCAAATGGGCTGGGTTACATCCAGTCTACTTTCAACAATAGCATTGTCACCATTACCGATCAAAATGGAGATGTCATCTCCTGGGCAAGTGCTGGCTCTAGCGGTTTTAAGGGAGCAAAGAAGGGAACTCCTTTTGCAGCACAGACAGCAGCGGAAAGTGCAGCACGTCGAGCGATCGACCAAGGGATGCGCCAAATTGAAGTTATGGTCTCAGGTCCAGGAGCAGGTCGAGAAACGGCTATCCGAGCACTCCAAGGAGCAGGACTGGAAATCACGCTGATTCGGGATATTACCCCGATTCCTCATAATGGTTGCCGTCCGCCCAAACGCCGCCGAGTATAGATACAACATGATTGGGCGGTGAGGGCAAAGAGTTTGAGGATCGCCTTCGTTGCAGAAAATTATGGAGGACACCCCCATTTCGGGGGAGTTTCCTTCACCAACATCAAGCAACTTCTGCAAGAAACTCAAAACTTCAAACAACCCAAAACACTATTAGCGCCCGCTGGCTCTTTGGGAATTCAAACTTCACCGCCATCGGAAAATGCAGTTTGATACACCAAAGTAGCTCAAGAGGGCATTAAGTAAAAAAAGCAAGGACACTGGGAAAGACGGTTTTGCCGCAACCAAGTGTCCGACGAGGCAAGGATTTTCCCTGCTAGCAGGACCTTATAACAAGGGAGGCTACTCCGTGGCGCAGTTTCAAATTGAATGTGTAGAGTCAAATTCTGAGGAAAATAGGAGCCACTACAGTAAATTTGTCTTGGAACCTCTAGAGCGTGGTCAAGGAACGACAGTTGGCAATGCCCTGAGACGGGTTTTACTGTCTAACCTAGAGGGTACAGCAGTCACAGCAGTTCGGATTGCGGGCGTTTCACACGAGTTTGCCACAGTTTCGGGCGTACGGGAAGACGTGCTGGAAATCCTAATGAAAATGAAGGAAGTCATCCTCAAAAGCTATTCTGCTCAACCCCAGATTGGTCGCTTACTCGTTACAGGTCCAACAACAGTTACTGCGGCACATTTTGATTTGCCAAGTGAAGTCGAAGTCATCGATCCGACTCAGTATGTAGCCACCATAGCTGAAGGTGGCAAGCTGGAAATGGAGTTTCGGATTGAAAGAGGCAAAGGATATCGCACTGTAGAACGGAGTCGTGAAGAAGCGACATCTTTGGACTTTCTGCAAATCGACTCGGTATTTATGCCAGTGCGGAAAGTGAACTACAGCGTTGAGGAAACCCGTGGAGATACTGGGATACCAAAAGACCGTCTGCTGTTGGAAGTTTGGACAAATGGCAGTCTAAGCCCCCAAGAAGCACTCTCTTCTGCCGCTACTATCCTGGTAGACCTATTCAATCCGTTGAAAGATATTTCGCTTGATACACCGGATATAGGCGCAGAAGTCTCAGAAGATCCAACTGCCCAAATTCCAATTGAAGAGTTGCAACTTTCTGTGCGAGCGTATAACTGTCTCAAACGGGCACAAGTTAACTCTGTTGCTGACTTGTTGGATTACACCCAAGAAGACCTGTTAGAAATTAAAAACTTCGGTCAGAAGTCAGCTGAAGAGGTCGTTGAAGCTTTACAGCGACGCTTGGGAATTACCCTACCGACTGAAAGAGCTTCTAAACACACCTAAGAGAAAACCTTAGATAATTTTAATTTGTAGTGCATAATTATGCGTCACCGTTGTGGGATTAAAAAACTCAGCAAACCAGCTGACCAGCGCCGCGCCCTGTTGCGCTCGCTTACTACTGAAGTCATCCGTCATGGACGAATCACTACCACTTTAGCCCGAGCTAAGGTGGTACGCTCCGAAGTAGACAAAATGATTACTCTAGCCAAAGACGGTTCTCTAGCAGCACGCCGTCAAGCCTTAGGCTACATATACGACAAAGAACTGGTTCATGCTTTGTTTGAGCAAGTTCCCACTCGGTATGGTAATCGCCAAGGAGGTTATACCCGGATTCTGCATACCGTACCTCGTCGGGGTGATAATTCTGAGATGGCTATCCTCGAACTCGTCTAATTTAGTCATTTGTCATTAGTCATTAGTTATTAGTCAAGAATCATGGACAAATGACAAAGGACAAATGACCCTCACGGGTATCTCCTTCGGAGACGCTGCGCGTTCGCCCTTGGCGTGCGCTTTGCGCTTACGCCAGTTCCCTGGGCGCGGGAAACCCTCATTCGCCCTGCGGGCAGGCTGCGCCAACAGGACTGGTCTCACAAAGGACAAAATCTTTATGTTAGATAGCCACCAGCCTACACCAACTTATAGAGTCGCCCTGGTAATTCAATACCTGGGCACTCATTTTCATGGCTGGCAACGGCAAGCGCAACATCGCAGTGTCCAAGAAGAGATAGAAAAAGTTATTTCTCATCTACTCGGTCATCCAACGACACTGCACGGTGCGGGACGAACTGATGCTGGAGTTCACGCTGCTGCTCAAGTGGCACATTTTAATGTCACGAGTATGATACCAGCTCACAAATGGGCAACCATTCTTAACAGCTATTTGCCCAAAGATATACTGATTCGAGCTTCCGCACAAGTGAGTCAAAATTGGCATGCTCGCTTTAGTGCTACTTATAGACGGTATCGTTATACGCTTTATACTGAAGAGCTACCAAACTTGTTTGCCAGACCCTTTAGTTGGCATTATTATCATGCACCCCTCGATGAATCTCTCATCCTCTCAGCACTCAAACCTCTGATTGGACACCATTCACTGGCTGCTTTTCACCGAGCAAACTCAAGTCGCAAGGATTCCTGGGTAGAAGTACAAGCAGCAGAGTGCTATCGCACCGGACCATTTCTTCATATTGAAATTCAAGCAAATGGATTTTTGTATGGTATGGTGCGGTTGTTGGTGGGGATGCTCGTACAGGTTGGTTCCGGACAGCGGACAGTCGCTGACTTCACGGATCTTTGGAAACATCAACGCCGCCAAGAAGTGAAATATGCCGCACCCCCTCACGGCTTATGCTTGTTGCGAGTCGGCTATCCTGATTTCCCCTTTCCCCCAAAGATTTGGTTTGACGCCCAACCCAAATTAGTCTTTGGTTATTAGTTATTTGTGAGTGCTTGGTCGTTAGTAGAACAACTAACAACAAATAACAAAAGACAAATAACAAAAGACAAAAGACAAATGACAAATGACAAAGGACAAACGACAAATGACAAACGACAAAACATACCTTCCTCCTCAAGATACTCTTGAGCGCAATTGGTACATAGTAGACGCTACTGACCAACGTCTAGGTCGCCTAGCAAGCGAAATCGCCATCATTCTTAGAGGGAAAAATAAACCCGAATACACCCCTCACTTGGACACAGGTGACTTCGTGATCGTTGTAAATGCTGAAAAAGTGGAAGTCACAGGTAAAAAGCGCACTCAAAAGGTTTACCGTCGTCACTCCGGTCGTCCCGGCGGTATGAAGACTGAAACCTTTGACAAGCTGCAACAACGTTTGCCAGAACGGATTGTGGAACATGCCATCAAAGGTATGCTACCGAAAAATAGCTTGGGAAGGCAGTTGTTTACTAAGCTAAAAGTCTATGCTGGACCCACTCATCCCCATACAGCACAGCAACCAAAAGAGTTAAAGATTCAGACAATTCCAGGAGTACAAAACTAATGCAAGCAACAGATACTGATAGCGGTCGTGCCGTGTACTGGGGCACAGGTCGTCGTAAAAACGCAATAGCGCGGGTACGCTTAGTTCCTGGTACCGGACAATTGATTGTTAATGGCAAACCAGGAGACCTTTACTTCCAATTCAACCCTAACTACCTCTCTGTTGCCAAAGCACCTCTAGACACTCTAGGTTTGGAAAACGAATACGACATTATCGTAAAAGCTGAAGGCGGCGGTTTAACCGGACAATCAGATGCTGTTCGTCTGGGAGTCGCTCGCGC
The DNA here is from genome assembly GCF_963872035.1 of Scytonema sp. HK-05. Classification (NCBI taxonomy): domain Bacteria; kingdom Bacillati; phylum Cyanobacteriota; class Cyanophyceae; order Nostocales; family Scytonemataceae; genus Scytonema; species Scytonema sp. HK-05. Next base: position 99,207 of record NZ_CAWMYC010000024.1, on the reverse strand, counting down.
CCTGTGTCAACTCGACCCAGAAAACCGTCCTCCTTTAAAAACCGAAGGCTACCTGACTCGTGATCCACGGGCGAAGGAGCGTAAAAAATACGGTTTGCACAAGGCTCGCAAAGCACCTCAGTACTCCAAGCGTTAAGCGAGGGGGGATTAGGTATTGGCGATTAGGTACTGGGAAAATTCTTGCCCAATCGCCAATGTCCAGTCGCTAGTCCCTATTCCAGCGCTAAAGCGAGAAGTTATAATATATATAGAGAAACCACGGAAGGAAAAATGGCTAAACCAGAGATTCATCCCCAGTGGTATCCAGAGGCAAAAGTTTACTGCAATGGTCAACTTGTGATGACCGTCGGCTCCACTAAGCCAGAACTGCACGTAGATGTTTGGTCTGGAAACCACCCATTCTACACAGGAACTCAGAAGATTATTGACACCGAAGGTCGCGTAGAACGCTTCCTCCGTAAATACGGCATGAGCGAAGGTGGTCAATCCAAAGGCGGCAGAAGGAAAAAGTAGCGGGCTGGCTTTAGCTGTTAACGACGACCCTGCATCAGCCGGGTCGATTGTTGTATTTAATGCTCAAGCCAATTTGCTATTTTTTAAGGAGCGCTGCATTCGTCATGGCTGAAACATATCTGCTGGAGAAATTAAAATCCGTTGAACAAACTTTTAATGAATTGACTCGTCGCCTTGCCGACCCCGATACTGCCAAAAACCCTGATGAGTATCAAACAATCGCAAAGGCACGCTCTTCTTTGGAAGAAGTCGTAGATACCTATGAAACCTGGAAAACGGCTCAGGAAGAATTCATCGGGGCGCGTGAGGTGTTAAAAGAAGCTCAAGGCGATCCAGAACTGCAAGAAATGGCAGCCCTGGAAGTTCAAGAACTTGAGCAAAAAATAGAATACCTAGAAAATCGCCTGAAGATATTGCTCCTACCACGTGACCCCAATGATGATAAAAACATCATGCTGGAAATTCGTGCGGGTACAGGCGGTGATGAAGCAAGTATCTGGGCGGGTGATTTAGTACGTATGTACTCACGATATGCTGATGTCCAGAATTGGAAAGTGAAGCTTGTGAGCGAGTCGCTGGCGGAAATGGGCGGCTTCAAAGAAGCGATATTGGAAATTCAGGGTGACAACGTTTACAGCAAGCTGAAGTTTGAAGCTGGCGTGCATCGGGTACAGCGCGTACCTGTTACCGAAGCTGGGGGAAGAGTTCACACTTCTACAGCAACTGTAGCGATCATGCCAGAAGTGGATGACGTAGAAATCCACATCGACCCGAAGGATATTGAAATGAGTACAGCTCGTTCCGGCGGTGCTGGTGGACAAAACGTTAACAAGGTAGAAACAGCGGCTGACTTGTTTCACAAACCCACTGGTATCCGCATTTTCTGTACAGAAGAACGCAGCCAGTTGCAAAACAAAGAACGGGCAATGCAAATCTTGCGGGCAAAGTTATATGAAATGAAGTTACGCGAACAACAGGAAGCTGTGACTTCTATGCGGCGATCGCAAGTAGGTACAGGGTCGCGTTCTGAAAAGATTCGCACTTACAACTACAAAGATAACCGCGTCACCGACCATCGTTTAGGTCAAAACTATTCGCTCAACTCATTTCTTGAAGGCGAACTTGAGCCTGTGATTCAGGCTTGTATTTCTCAAGACCAGCAAGAACGGTTAGCGGAACTCGCCGCTTCTGGCGCTAGTAATTAATCTTTAAGGTTGTTAGAGTTAGTTGTTAATTATGAGTTTTTTTACCATTAACGACTAACCACTTGGCTTTCAATATCTTGGAAGACCGCTTGTTGTGTTGTTTCCTCTAACACACACAGGCGGTTTTCTAATGTCTTGTGGACTGCACTATCGATATTTTTGGGATATGGATAATAAGCAAATTCGTACTGCATAAGATGATTCAAGTGACGCCATTCCTTCAAAGTTTGGCAGGACTCAATTAACTTTTCTACTTCTATTTGCCAACGGGCAAAAATCCTGTAGCTAAAAAACCCACTGCATACGTTACCTTTTTCGTCCCAGTAAGAAATACACACTTGATGGGTTAAACAGCGGATTTTCTTAATTTCTTTTACGTTATAGCCTTGTGCTTGCAGTGCTTCTTTTGCCTCACTGTTGGAAATGTGCCATTTTTCTGGTTTAATTTTATTGGCAGCAATTAAGCTTTGACCTTTGCGACGATATTGACCAATCTTTCGTGAATAGCAAACCATAACGCGCCTTTTCTGTTGTCAGCAAAAATACTCAAATTCTTAATAATTCTGATGCACCCAGTGTCTGGGTTTGACAACTTTAGTTTTAACTTTAAAACTAAAGTAATAGTCTACTACTGAAACAGGGGGCTGTCAACAGACAAGTAAACTTGTAATAATGCAAGTAAACTTGTAATTAAAGTTGAGTAGCAGTTCAGCAGTGAATACACAAAGCAGACAAAAACTGATTGAGATCATCAAGCTAGCTCGTGGTTCGATGAGTCAGCGAGCTTTTGGTAAGCTGTTGGGAGTTTCTGCGACTGCTGTTCAAATGTGGGAAAAGGGCGTTAAGGTGCCAGATACAGAAAATTTGGCTCAAATAGCAGCACGAGCAGGCTATACATTGGAGGAGTTACTCTGCTGCTTAGAAGGCAAGCCAGTATCCGAAGCTTCAGATTTAAGTTTGATTCTTAGGCAAATTAATCATCTGCCTCTGACTCAAGTGGCTCAGATAGTTCAAGCTGGGGCGGCTAGGTTGGCTGCTGCGGCAGAGGCATTAAGCGATGAAGCTCAGGCGAGTTAAATTTTCAGTTGTGTTTTAATTTATTTTTACTTTATAAATGACCTCTTCATCAGCAACGCCAATTTTTTTATTGCTTTGGTGTAGCTTCACCAAATTTAATTAAAAGAGCAATAGCCATACTAACAACCAAAATTATTGTCATACTCAAAGCTGAACCAAATCCCCAATTTTGCGTTGGTCCAAGAAACTGGTTGTAAACCAACCGCGCCGCCGTCATACTGGAAGCACCGCCAAGTAATTCGGGATTGATAAAATCGCCAAATGCCGTGATGAAGACCAAAAAAGAAGCTGCAGCAATTCCTGTGAGAGTTTGTGGTACAGTGACTTTCCAAAAAGTTTGCACAGCATTTGCGCCTAAATCAGCTGCGGCTTCTAGCAAACGCTTGTCTAGTTTTTCTAGAGCAGCGTATAAAATTAAAACCATATAAGGCAGCAAGCTATAGCTCATGCCAATTAAGACAGCTGGACTGCTGTTAAGGACATCTAAAGTCGGTAAGCTGAAACTGCTAAGTATGCTATTGAGTAAACCAGTAGGACGAAGAATTGTAATCCAAGCATAAGAGCGAAGTAAAGACGAAGTCCATAAAGGCAAGATAAAGCCAATAAGGAGCAAATTTCGCCAGCGCCAAGGTGCTCTCTGAGCAATCCAATAGGCGACGGGGAAACCCAAGATTAAACAAATGATTGTCGAACTGACTGCAAAAAAGAGCGATCGCCCGATAACTTGGAGGTATAAGGGGTCAAATATCCGGATGTAGTTCGCAAATCCACTGGGATTCACCACATCTCCAGGGCGAATATTTGGTACTAAACTTAACTCAAAAATTATCAGTGTTGGCAGCACCAGCAAAAGCAACAACCAAATTCCAGCAGGTGCAAGCAATGTCAAAGGTTGTAGCCAGTTGAGTCGTGGGCGAGGTAATTTTGGCGGTTGGGCTACATTACTTGGAGGATGTAATTGAGAGTGAGGAATTTGAGTAGACACAAGCCTATAAAACTAATTATTTAATTTAAATATGCAGATTGATCCAACTACGATTAAATATTAATTCATAAATACGGTTATGCACTTTTAAAGAACCCTGTTGGTTGACAACTAGCCCCGATAACAGCAATTCCCTTTCCTCTGGAGAGTCTACACAGACAACTTCTTGTTGCTGCAAAATTTGTTGATAAAGTTCTAGTAGCCGAACAGGTTGCTGCTCGCTGTTAAGGATGCGATCGCGTATAGTTCTCAAATGCTCTGGCTCATCCTGAGATTCCCAATTGTCTATCACAGAAGTTCGCACCAAATATTCAACCCATTGCGCTTGATTATTTGTAGGAATCGGGGATGAAGCACGGCGTATAAGTTTGCAAAGTTTTTGAGTCAGAAAAGGTTGACCGCTTGTCCAAGCTAACACTTCTTTCAGCACCACTTGTGGATTGCTCACTTTCTCTGTCAATCCATAAAGTAAAGGTTGAGCTTCATGAATTTGAAAGCCATTAAGTTGAATTGCTTGACCAATGTTAAAAGGCGTTCTTTGGGGATCAGTTATCAAATCTGAAGGTGTTGCTACTCCAAACAAAGCAAAAGTTAAACGTTCATACTCTGGATTAATACTACGTTGGTTATAGCAGGAGCGAATCAAAGCAAAAAAGTCATTGACTGGAAAATTTAAGCCTAAGACAGTATCAATTTCATCTACAAAAATAAATAGCTTTTCACTTTTAACCTGAGCAAGTATAATATCCTCTATAAATCTGCTTAAGCATTGGATAGGCGATAAATCTTTTTCCTCATTCCACCAAGCTTTCAGATTGACTTTTCCAAACAAATTAAAATTTTGCCATAACTCCACCGCAAATCCCTTATACCATTGATCAGGAGTCACGTTTTCAGTACCAAGGCGAGTGATATCAATCGCTGCACAGCTAAACCCCTCTTTTTGGAGATAGTCCATCATGTGTACCATGAGGCTTGACTTGCCCATTTGGCGTGTGTTCAAAATGTAACAAAACTCTCCACGCTTCAGTGCTTGATAAAGCAAACGATCTGCGGAACGCACCACATATGTAGGAGCATTCATTGGCAAACTACCGCCTACTTGATAATCAAAAGTTGAAGATTGTTCTGCATTTTTAAGCAGAGCGTTTTCAAATACCAATTCAGCTTGAGTAGCTTTAAGAATTTCGAGTGTTTGTGAGAGTTCGCGAGTACGCTCTTCGACTTTTTGTTCTAAGGTACGGTTGGATTCAGCTAATGCGTCTTTTGCCTGCTCCAAGGCGGCGTTTTTGCTTGCTAATTCTTGAGTAAACTGAATCCGTTCCGCTTCCGCTTGTTTGCGTTGGGTGATATCAGCAAAAGCAGCTATGGCATAGACAATTTCTCCCTTCTCATCATAAATCGGGGTTGCTGACACCTCTAAAGGGATAATTTTGTCAGCTTGGTGGATCATCATGTCATCAACGGTTACACTTTCCCCATTTAATGCTTGTAGAATGGGTTGCTCTTGCGTGGGGTACAACTGTTCCGTCCCCGCCTGATAGACTTGATAAATCTCGGTCAATTGTGCAGCTGTAGCTCCAGGTTCAATTCCCTTGCCCAGTATCTGCTGTGCCGTCTGATTGGCATAGTAAGGTTTACCATTAGCATCAACGACAAATACCCCCACTGGCACAGCTTCTAGAAATTGAGCCAACCTTCTCTCACTTTCGCGCAATGCTTCCTCTGCTCGCTGACGTTCAGTCACCTCTTGCTGTAGACGGCTCAATAATTCTGCTTGAGCCTGCTGTGCCAAACGCTCCTGTTCATGAGCCGCTTTCATCCGCTGCACATGTTGCAGAGTTTTGTTGGTTGTAATTTCTAAATCCTGAAAATTAATCGGCTTAGTTAAGAAGTCAAAAGCACCCCGATTCATTGCCGTTCTGATATTTTCTATATCGCCATACGCAGAAATAATAACTGCTTTGATGATGGGATATAACTCATTGAGTTTAGTAAGTAAAGTTAGCCCATTCATTTCCGGCATATAGATGTCGGTTAAAACTATATCTATATCCGGTTCGTCTTGTAGCTTTTCGAGGGCTTCTAATCCATTTTGGGCAAAAATTAATTGGAATTGCTTTTGCCTAATTTTTTTTCTAAATGCCTGACAAAGCAGCGGTTCTAAGTCAGGCTCATCATCCACAACCAGTATTTTAGCTGGCATAGTTTTGTCCTGATTGGGATTGTTTACGAATTCAATATTTTTTCCTTAAGTTTGTTAAATTCTATTGGCTTTGTGATATATTCATCAGCACCGTATTGTTGAGCTATTTGGTAATTATTTTCATCGTTATAAGCAGTGATGACAAACACTTTTAAATGAGGAAAATTTTGTTTAATAATTTTGAGTAATTCTAGCCCGTTCATTCCAGGCATATTGATATCTGTTAATATCAGCGATAAACACTCACTTTTGTTATTTTGTAATTGGTTTAGTGCTTCCTCTGCTGACAAGGTAAAATATAAGGTAATTTGATTTTGTCTGAGTTCTCTTCTAAATCTTTGCTCAAACAAAAATTGAACGTCTTGTTCATCATCTACAACCATTATTTTCATTTTCAAATTTCTTTTTCTAGGGAAAACTCTTGGGCAAAGTGATAATAAACAGTGTATAGGAGTTTACTTCGCTTTCTACTCTGATCTTTCCTTGATGCTGCTGGACAATAATATCATGAGTAATAGAAAGACCCAAACCAGTTCCTTCGCCGGGTGGCTTCGTGGTGAAAAAAGGATTAAAAATCTGATCTCGCAATTTCTGCGGAATTCCTTCACCGTTATCTCGGATGTGTATTTCTACTTGCTTACCTAAATCTTTAGTGCTGACTGAAAGCGTAGGTGAAAACTCCTCACTATCGTGTTCTGGCTCTCGCTGAAAACGCATTCTCTTTTTATACGCAGCGTAGCAAGCGTTATTAATAATATTTATTAAAGCACGACTGATATTCTGCGGCACAACATTGATTAAACCAAGGTTGTCATCATAGTCAGTTTCTACAACGATGTTAAAGGAAGCATCCTTAGCACGCATTCCCTGATAAGTTAAACTAATAGCTTCTGCAAGCATTGCGTTGATGTCGGTTTCTTGGCGATCGCCTGTTTGCCCCCGAGAATGCATCAACATCCCATGCACTATGTTATCTGCTCGTTTGCCGTGCTCATTAATTTTTTTAGCGTTTTGTTTCAAATCATTTAAAATCTCTTCAATATATTCTCTAGATTCCGAGTCTAATCGGTCTTGTTGATTTGAAATCTCTTCGAGTAGTTCTTGGGTTAACTCTACAGAAAGTTCGGCAAAGTTGTTAACAAAGTTTAAGGGATTTTTGATTTCATGGGCAATGCCCGCTGTTAAAGCTCCCAAAGAAGCCAATTTCTCTTGTGCGATAATCTGAGCTTGCGTGGCTTTGAGTTTTTGCAGGATACTTGCCAACTCCTGATTTTTCTCTTGTAATTCCTGGGTTCTCACCTCCACTTTCTGTTCTAGAGTCCGGTTGTAATCTTCTAACTGTTCGTAGAGACGGGAATTTTCAATGGAGATGGCGGCTTGGGCAGAAAGGATTTTGAGGACTTCGACGCGATCGCTCGTAAAAGCGCCAGTTGTGAGATTATTTTCTAAATATAAAATGCCGCTCAGTTTGCCTTGATGCAGTAAGGGAGTGCAGAGAATCGATTTGGGTTTAGTAGCAATAATGTAAGGATCGCGGGTAAATTGACCTTCATTGGTAGCATCATTTAACACCACATTTTCCTGAGTGCGGGCGACATAGTTGATGATGGCGGGTGATAGGAGCGGAATTTGAGTATCAGGATTTATGGAATCTACTGGAATTGATTGCAGTATAGTAATGTCATTAGAATTTACACTTCCTTGAGCTTCGATAACCCACTGACTCTTGCGCTCTAGAAGCATAAAACCTTTTTGAGCACCCGCATTCTCAATCACGAGTTTCATAAGCTGTTTTAGTAGCTTATCCAGAATAATTTCGCCAGAAAGAGATTGCGAGGCTTGCAATATACTGTTTAAATCTAAGACATCAGATGTTGTTGTACCCGTGTTGGTGGTTGAGGGATTTAAGCGAGTTGCAAAGCTATCTGTTGAGGTATTAGCTAAAAACTGTGGATATCTTGCTTCCAAATCTTTCACCTTAGCCACCGCCCCCCAACGCTGATAAGCATAATGGGCATCTTGCAGGTAGTGGCGGGCAACATGATTTTGGTTTCTGGCTAGGTAAAATTTACCTGCCAGTTCGTAGGCGAGGGCTTCCTCGTTGAGATATTCGTTTTCTTGGGCTAGGGTAATGGCGCGATCGTAATATTCTCTAGCATCGCTATCTTTACCTAACACGCGGGCGCGTTCAGCTTCCACTAAATAGAACTTATGGAGAAAATTCATTGGGGCATGATGCGCCCAGTTTTCCATTTTTTTCTGATTGGTATCTACCTTTTCTAAAATGTGTGGTTGTTCAGCTTCCTGGACAACAGGAAACACAGCAAGGAGGGCTAGAGAATAATAGAAGTTAAAGATAGATGTTGTATATAATCCTAGTGCTACGCCCAAATGCTCTTCAGCCTTAGTAGCATTTTCAATCGCTTGCTGGTACTCCTGAAACAGATAGCAAAGAACAAGTTTATTTAGATAAAACCAACCCATTGCCTGTCTATCATTGACTTTTTGGTAAACAGACAGCATGGTTTTCTCATCGTAAGTTTGACTAACCAAAAGACAGGGATTTTGGGTTTTGCCAATCAGGTTTAAGACAGGTTGTCGAACCAACTCAATCCAACGCTGGGATAGTTCCTGTTTATGTTGATTAATCGCCTCGCTGTATTTGACAATCTCTCGTTCCAATTCCTCCAATTCCTGACCAATCCAGTATGCATGTAAAGCGTACATGAATAGCGCTGTGCAACTCCAAATCATATCTCCTGTTTCCAATCCACATTGGTGTACCTCGAGAAAAGGTTTTAATGATTCCCGGGTATGCTCTTTCCAATGTCTAACGAATGTATTAAATACATAGACTGTCTTTGCCTCGAATTGTTTGGTATCAAGTCTTTTCAAAAGCTTCAACGCTAATTGATTGAATTGATAGCCTGCCTCAATATCTTCTGCTGCCCCACATAGAACGATTCCATACACAGCATAGGAAGGAGCTGAGAAAGACGTAGTGCCAAACTTAAGGGATATATTGACCAATCCGAGTATGAGGAAAGGGAACAGCTCAGGGAATCCTACAGACGCAAGACTCAGCACTAGAAATAATAACGGCATTGTTGCCAACTTTTTGGCATCAGTCATTTTCGGCAGATCAATTAAATCCTCAATATTCTGCCCAGCCCAAATAGCCTTTGTCTCCTCCAGACGATAAACCAAATCCGCCTGATTTGGTTTTTTCGGAATTTCCACTCCCAAAAATTGCAGAGCTTGCAATCCAATCTTCATTGCTTCTGATGATTGCTGCCGCCCATAATAAGCTTGGATCTTAATTTCATAGGCTTTCACTTTATCCAGCAGGGTTTTGGCTTTTTGCAGTATCACCTCAGTCCATTGCTCCACCTCTTCAAGACGATCACTGAGGCAGGCTGCTTCTGCTGCTTCTAGGTAAAGTGTCAGGGTTAGGTCATACTGTCGCTGCCAGCTACCATCTTTATTATCTGATGAAAGGAATTGAGGAGAGTTAAGCAGTTTGATACCAATTTGCAAGTAATTGAACGCCGATTGATAAGCTACCGATGCCTTTGCTTTCCGACCCGCTATCAGGTTTAATTGGGCTAGCTCATCTCGTTCTGTCTGGTGTTTGAGGCGATCGCGACCTTGGTTAAGTTGGTTGACAATGGTAAAAATTTTCTGCTCTTGCTCCTGTGGCGATGTGTTCCGTAACAGCAGTCTCCCCACTTGCGAGTGTACGTCTTGCTTTTGGGATTCAGGAATGAGGGAATAGGCTGCTTGTTGGATGCGGTCATGGGTAAACTTGTATTCGACTGTGACTTCATCTGCCAAACCCTTAACATTGAGTTCTATCAACTTGTAGCCATCCCCCAAGGGCAAGACCAAACCCTCTTCCATTGCCGTCCACAGATCAGCAGCTGTTGCTTGGGGAGATTTTTCGTAGATAATTCCCAGGGTTTGGAGTTCAAACTGGTTACCAATACAAGCAGCTAGCCTCAAGACCTGTTGTGTCTGTTCTCCCAACTTTCGCAGCTTGTCAGCCATCAGTTCAACCACATTATCAGTAATATTCCGCAACTGAATTTGTGCTAAATTCCACTGCCAAACCCTTTTTTGGAAGTCAAATTTCAAAAGCTCTTCGGTATAGAGTGACTTCAAAAACTCATTTATGAAGAAGGGATTGCCTTGAGTCTTCGCGAGTACCAATTCTGACAACGGTCTGGCTTTTTCTGGCGCACAGTTGAGAGCATCTGCCGTAAACTGCGTAACATCGGGCAGGGTTAAGGGGGCAAGCACGATTTGATGAACCGTTGCTCCCCTCTTCCTAATTTCATCCAGCGTCAATAGCAAAGGGTGGGTTGCACTGACTTCGTTATCTCGATAAGCAGCAATAAGTAACAAGTAAGAACTATCTACCGCCGTCATCAATAGTTCAATCAATTTTAGTGAAGCCCCATCAGCCCACTGTAAGTCATCTAAGAAAAGGACTAGGGGATGTGAGGCTTGGGTAAATACTTTGATGAAGTTTTGAAACACGAAGTTAAAACGATTTTGGGCTTCTGTTGCAGCCAGTTCTGGCACTGCTGGTTGAGGTCCAATAATCAGTTCTACTTCAGGAATGACATCAACTATCACTTGACCGTTGGAGCCGAGGGCAGCGAGTAGTTTTTCTCGCCAGTTCTCTATCTGGGCTTGGCTTTCTGTTAACAGTTGCCGAATTAAGGAGCGAAAGGCTTGTACTAGTGAAACATAGGGAATATCTCTTTGATATTGGTCAAATTTACCGGAGGTAAAGTATCCCCGCTTTTCTGTAATTGGCTTATAAACTTCCTGAACTAAAGCAGATTTACCAATGCCAGAATATCCAGTAACCAGCATCATCTCACTAGCTCCCTGGCTGACTCGTGTGTCCTCCGGACACGCTACGCGCACAAAAGCAGCTAATATCGTGTCAATTTCCTTTTCCCGCCCATAAAGCTTTTGCGGAATTTGGAATCTGCCGGAAACATCTTGTTGACCAAGTGGGAAGGCATGAATCTGCCCTAGAGTCTGCCATTGCCGCAGACATTCCTCCAAATCCGCCTTCAGACCATAAGCTGTTTGGTAGCGAGCTTCAGCGTTTTTTGCCATGAGCTTCAGCACGATCTCTGAAATGACTAAGGGAATGTCTGGTCTATGTTCGTGTGGCAGATCAGATTGTCTAGCAATATGGCAATGTATCAATTCCAGTGCATCGTGGATAGAGAAAGGCAACTGACCCGTTAGTAATTCGTAGAAGGTGACTCCCAAGGAATAAAAATCGGTTCGATAATCAATCGCCCGATTCATGCGTCCAGTCTGTTCTGGGGAGATATAGGCTAATGTTCCTTCCAATAAATTCGGATTGCGGAAAGTTGTGGCTTCTTGTGAAAGTTCTGTGGAGATGCCAAAGTCAATGAGTTTGAGCTGACCCGTTGTCTGATTCCAAACGATATTAGAAGGGTTAATATCTTTGTGTATGACATTTAAGTCGTGTACCTGACCGAGGATGCCAACAACCTCAATTGCCAGTGACAAAAACTCATTGAGAGTGAATTCTCTGTTCTGCTTAACTCGTTGGAGGGATTCACCACCAAAATCTTCTAGAACCATCACCCACCGATGCTGCTCGGTTTTCAAGCTGTAGGCATTTACCACACCTGTTAGGTTAAGGTTTTTCGTGATTTCATATTCCCGGTGGAACTCAGCTATTCTTTTTGGGGGTGGATAAGCTTGTTTGAGCATTTTGAGGATAACTCTTTGGTTATCCTCCTCCCGGTAGGCACGATAGACCAACGAGTTATCACTCTCATAGAGTAGTTCCCTAGCTTGATAGCCCAAGATATCCATCGCCAAGTTCCAGCAATTTTTATGTTTTATTCCAGTCCGTAGAAGCGAGCTGGGTTATCCCATAGTAGCTTTTGCACAGTTTTCTTGGATAGTCGCTCCTGAAGCGCTACTGCTTTCTCGCTCATGTCCACATCGTGATCCACATGAGGGTAGTCAGAACCAAAGAGTAAGTTATCGGAGCCGATATACTCGATGATCTGCTCGAGATAAGGTTCCTCTGGCTCAATAGAGATAAAGCACTGACGGCGGAAATACTCTGAAGGCTTGATCTTCACATTGTTTGCAACTTCCCATGCCAAGTTCTTATACTCTTCATCCAATCGCCACAGCCAGTAGGGTAACCAACCACAGCCAGCTTCCAGAAAACCTACCCTAAGCTTGGGGTGGCGCTCTAACACTCCCCCTTCAATCAGCGCCAACATCGCCATCATTTGTTCCATGGGATGAGAGCACGCATGCATAGCAAAACGGGTATGAAACCGATCAGCTCCAGTGGTTGGTAACCGACAATGCGTTCCCTCATGAATACTGACCGCAATTCCTAAGCGCTCACATTCAGTCCAAAATCGCTCATAAGAGGGATCACTCAGCAATCGCCCTTTAACTGGGTTGGGACGCAATACAACTGCCTGGCAACCAAACTCTGCTATTCGATGCAATTCTGGCACCATCTCTTCAGGAGCGTGAAGATTAATTGCTCCCACTCCTTTCAAAATTTGGGGATCGTAGCTGCAAAAATCTCGTAACCAATTGTTATAGGCACGAGTGAAAGCACCAGCCAGTTGCGGTGTCATTGTATCAACTGCCAACAGCCACATTCCCATAGTGGGATAAAGAAACGAAACATCAACCCCCATCTGCTTCATCACCCTTACCTGGGACTCTGAGTCAAAGCAATTGAGCACGGACATAGGATGATCCCGTGTGACTTGCTTGGCTGTTTGGTGCTCTAACTCAGCAGATAACTTGTCAAAAATCCTCTCGCCTGCAACTTTCAAGTCCGGCGTTGGCGCGTGGCTTTTAAACGCAGGTTCGAGATACTGTTGCCACATATCTTTAGGCTCAAGTACGTGGCAATCCGCATCAATAATTTGATATCCCTTAAGCATAGTTTCTCCTCTCTCTATCGCCCAATTGTTTGCTACACGCGCATCTTGCACCTGTCATGTTGAGCGAAACGAAGTGAAGCGAAACATCTCTTAGATTCTTCACTCCGCTTGCGCTCCGTCCAGAATGACACCTAGTGGTTTGTCAAGAAATAATTGAGGGTTATATCATGTCCGGTTAATTAGTCATGATTGCCACGTTAACTGCACCCCACCCCGCGCCGCCCCTCCCCGCAAGCGGGGAGGGGACGTGAAGCGTAGCTTTACGGGGGGTGGGGTTCTTAGGGTAATGATAAGTATTCAGCCGGACATGATATTAGAAGTAGATTGTAGTAAGCGCTAAGCGCGTTCGCCGTCAGGCGTGCCGCAGGCAAGACAGCGCTTACTACGAAGCCTTAGCGCATATTCTATTCGCCCAATCGGTTCAGAATTTCTCATGAATGATTTAGGATTGCTATAGTGGTTTGTCCCATTAATTCTGGTGGGTTGTAGAAACGTTGCATCTGAGCGTTCGTACAGAGTTTTGATGATACACAAATCAATCAAAACTAATGCGATGAACCACTAGTGGTACAAGATGTGAATTACATCCACATTGGAAAAGGGTTGAGTTGGTTTTCCTGCAGTGGCTCTTGTAACCAACCCAATTGAACAGGAACATCATAAAGCCTTCCAGAATCTAACCTTTTCCAAAAGTGACGCATTCCCGGAACGATAACCTTCACCACCTTGAGTCCAATATCGGGACGCGTTTGATCCAGAACCAGCATTTCCATACCATGTTTCTCAGCAATTTGCTTGCAGGTCATGACATCTTCCAGCAAATTATCACTCCAAACTTGGGGATAATCAGAAGACACTTTTGGCACAACGCTTTCATCGGGAACCAGATAAGGTTGATTTTCCAGAGTAGCAGTTTTCCACCAGTCTCTTGCCAGTTGATCCGCAGATGAGGGGTATTGAGTACTTCCATCCATATCAGCTGATAAAACTGCAGGCAGCGATTGGTTTACCTCGGTGAGCGCTCTTAGAATAGCGATTTTTGGATCAAAATGGGCACCGAAGCCAAAGATGATGTCTTCTACCTCTTTATCTGTTCTCCGACTCATGGCGGCAAAAGCTGGTATGTTTAAATCATTGGTGATATCTAGAACCCAAAGTTCACGATGGAGAGTTTGGTAGTAATTTTTCAGATTTTGAAAATACAACTCATCAAAACTATCTAAATCTACCCTTGGTCGCTTGACACGGTTATACCACCACAACGCTATACAATCCCGCTCCACTATTTCCATAAAACCTTGGAGGATTGCCTCTTCCAAGGTATTGCCAGCAGCACAGCCATTGGATTCAGCCCAACAATCAGGCTTTGACGGTTGGGGATAGCCGTAATAGCAGTAAGCGGTTGGCAAATATTTAAATTCTTGATGAGTTAAAGACCAAACAGGTGTCCAGTCAATTTCTCTTTCTTCATCGAATAATTCTGGAACCTTTTGAAACACATTAGAACAGTTCGCATTCCATTCCTCACGGTTTCTGTATTGCTCTTGGCTAAAATTCATACAGGCGTTAGGATGAATTGCTGCCTCTCCTATTTTTTGGTAGCTGCCTTTGTGTCTGATTTCGTCTCCTTGAAAAACTCCAGAATATCTCTCAATCGCTTCACAAAAACCGCTTGCCCTAGCTTGCGGATCTGTCTTCCCTTTACCCGCACTTCTACCACCGATATTTTGGCGTAAGGAGTCCAATGTATCGAACATAGAAGCACAATGATGCTTAGCAGCATAAATATGGGTCAAACCATTCACGCATTGTGGTAACTGCCTGAGTTCTCGGACAACTCCTGTAATCGGGCTAATGTGGTGTTGATATTTCTTCAGTGTTTCTTCCGGAGAAACACAACGATGTCCTCCATCTGCGGTAAAAGTTTTCTTGCGGTTTCCTAAAACAATGGGCAAGGGTTTGCGATTCAAATCTGGATTTCCACAGCAAGGGCACTGGGGACGCTTAACAAGGATGTGATTTTGGGTCTCTAGAGACAGGGTATCGTGGGTGACTAAAACACCTTCAAGTCGTTTGTTCTCACCCTGTACAATCCATTTAAAGATTTCCGTGGCTGCCATGCCTAGTGCAGCTTGCAATGTTGAAGGAAGGAAACTCAGAGGGGTTGGTATAGGGGTTGAAACATCCTTGCGTCTCTGAATAAACCCTTCAACAGGGCGGTTGGCTCGCAAACGCTGGGCTAAGCACTCCCAACAACCTGTTTTCCCTGGATGAAATATTGGTCCAATCCAAAGAATTGTTCCTACTGGTTTGACCAGCATCCAAGGACGTTGATCCTGCAAGGCTTTTTTATTAAAGGCGTCCAAATCTTCTTGCAGATAGTCATCGGTCAAAACCACCACGATGTCTCCCTCATCAGAAACTTGGATATGCAGGGATTCAAGAGTGGAAATCAATTCTGAGGTAGCAAGAGAACCGAAAGTTTTGACTGCAATTTTAGTCCTTTGCAATCGACAGTTAGCCTCTTGTGGGCTGACGTTCAAAGTCTCACAAAAAGCTGTTAATGCAGATGGCAGGGTTATATCACTTTCAGTAATATAACCCTGCTGTTCCATCTGCATGAGAGCATAATAAACATTGGCGCTAGTAGAGATAAGCTCTTGAGCAGAGGCATTTCTTGGCAGTAGTTCTGGGAGAATTTTGTCCACAATTTCGTCAACGCTATGCTGACCATTCAGCATAGGTGTTAACAATTGATAGAGATGACCCCTCAGCAAAAAAGAATTTCTATCAGAGATAAGAAAGACGCTTTCTGATTCAACACTTTCAACTTGAAAACAATTCTTTAACTGTGGCTTATTAAGCATGGCAATCTCTTTTTTATGGTATGTAACTCCGCTAGGTTAAGTACTCTAGCGGAGTATTTTTAAGTAAGTAGGCGAGAAAAAATCAAACTATGTAAAGAAAACTAAAGCTTGGAAACTCGTTCGTAGTAAGCGCTAAAGCGCTAAAGCGCTTACTACATACCTTTAATTATTTACCTGACTTTTCACGGCATGTTTAAAACCTCTCCCCCAACCCCTCTCCTACAAGGAGAGGGGAGCTAATGTACTCCCCCTTCCCTTGTAGGGAAGGGGGTCGGGGGGTTAGGTTTTACGTTAGTTTTTCCACATGACGTGAAAAGTCAGAATTATTTACACCGACCTACTTATACCAATTCTTTTTAAAGATCCATAGAATGAGCCTGGGTCGCCAGGCTTTGTTTGTATAGCCCCAGGCTTCCAGCCTGACCGATAATTTGCAACCTCACATAGAATTGGTATTACCTCAATGTAGATGTTTCCTCCAATTAATTTGAAGTAAGAGAAACTTCAGCACGAAGTTAGAGGAATATAAGGGGTAGTAGGGTATAAAGTATCAGGGTCATTGTTGTTAACCCATTCTTCTAACTGCTCATCTTTAACTTCATTTGGTCGTGGAGGATACGGTAAGATATATACTATTTCACCCACGTCTTCTGTAAGAACCCCTTTGTAGGAACTCCAGTCTACAACGACCTTTGTTGGACCGAAAAACCCTTCAAGATCAATACCGTGCTTTTTCAGAAGATTTTTTATCTCATTCGAGTTACGCCTAAAGATAACTCTCTTGATTTCCATTCCTTCTGGATCATTTGGTAGCCATGATTTGGCAATAATTTGGGAAACTTTTTTAGATTGGCTCTTGAAGTCTCCGTAAACCCTGCACTCCTCAGCCTCTGGGTTGGTATCACAGTGCTGCTTGAATTCTTCATATTTCCTGCATTCATTAGCCTCTGGGTTAGCATCACAGCACTGCTCAAGCTGGGAGAGTTTTATAGATTGACTCTTGAATCTACCACTGATTTCATTGTTCATAACTTGATACCCTGAAAAGCATTGTGAACATCATGGCATCATGCATTTAGATGTGTCTATAAGAACTACATTTAATTAAACAGAAGTCTGATAAATGTTACATACTAATAGAAAAATTTACATACATATTTTGACAGATTTTCTTTATTAAAACTAAAGGTTCACTCTTTTGTAAAGTTAATCTTTAGAAAGTAGATTGTTTAGTATCAGCCTTACCATAAAAACATGAATCATTGCCTCAATAAAATGAGACAATGATTCATTATCTGCAAGTTATATTAGAAAAACTTCAACATGAAGAGAGAGGAATATAGGGGTCAAGAGGAAATTTATTATCAGGATTAGTATCATTTACCCACCTTTCTAGTTGCTCATCTGTAACTACAGCAGGTCGTGGAGGGTAAGGTAATATATAGGTGTTCGCTCTATTTGATATCGCTCCTAAAGTCGTTGTTTCTTTTAAATTTCCAAAAAAAGTATCCCAACTTACCTCGATATTTATTGAAACGCGGAAAAAGCCTTCAAGATCAACATCGTGGTTTTTCAGCCAATTTTTTATTTCCTCTGAGTCACCTCTCAAAAGTATTTTTCTAAATTCTGCTCCCTCTGGATCATTTGGTAGCCATGATTTGGCAATGAGTTGGGAAAGCTTTTTATTGATAAACAAGAAATCTTGTTTATCAATGACTTCTGCCCCTCTAGTGTTACTTGACTCTTCAGTTATTTGATTGAAAAAATCATCAAATTTATCTTGATATATTTGAAGGCTCATACCTGATAACTCCCTTGTAAACTGTGTTAATTATCCCATGTCGATACGATAAATCATCCAATCAAAATATAAAAAAATGAGCAATAACAACTAGTGAACCGCAATTAAAAATATATGAAGGTACCCGAACAGCAAAATATATCTGAGCGGGTAAGATGCCCATTCCACAATAATTTTAAAAGATTTAAATATGCAAGTTTATTTGTACTTTAGCTTAACTCGTCATCAAGAATATCATTTTATAGCGTGTTACAGCTCATGATTCATACTAACAGATACATTTTTTCATATTTCATATAAATATGAGTTTTGTATGAGTTTCAAGGATTTTGATATGAGCTTTTCTGCAATTATTATGAATATTTATATGAGAAATTGCATCGAGATCTAGTTCTTTATTCTGACTGTTGCTTTGACATTGACTCGCCTCAAGGCATAAATAAGAAAGAACGAAAGCAGTCCTATGTGATTTATGAAAATAAACTTTGAGTAAAGGGAGCATAAATAGACCACAGTGATTTAACCAGCCGAACGTAGCTTGACCCAAAATCGTGGTTCAATTACCTAAAAATAGGTGTAAAATAGTACTAACTATTTAGTATTAAATTTGTCAACTCTTAAGATGCACATTTTAGAACGCCCCTATAGCAAGGCTTTCAGAAAGTCGAGAATGCAGGTGCATCTTTCATTTGTTGCGAGGGAGTTTAATACTTTTGAATGCGTGACTTTTGACTTTTGACTTCCCCCTCGTGGGGCGCTCATATCTTGCACCTCCCCGTATAAAACCGTATAAGCTAAAAAGATGCGCGATAAGGCTACCTGATTTTTATTGGTTTTTATCGCTAAATTAAGGGTTCTAGTTTAATACTGAGTAAGTAATTTCCATCAATTTTTCTTGGTGCAAAATGTGAATCAACCAACTCTGGTCTCACACTTGGTCTGAAAATACTGTCGATATAACTGACAACTGGGTGTGGCTAGATTGTTATCTAACTTAATCAGCCCCATACTGCTTAACTTGTAAGCAAAGACAGCTTCTAATTCTACGGGTTTAGAGGCATTCATCACCGTAGAAAGAGCGGATGCCAATTCTGGCTGCGCCTGCAAACTTGCCCTATGACGCTGCAAGTGATGGTAATAAATCCCAGTGGGTGTGGAAGCACTTTGCAGCAATTGCGCCAAAGTGACTTCTCCACGACTGAGGTGATAGAGTGCCAGGTGTACTAACGCAGGATGTCCCCCAACCATATCCATCAGCAGTTTTGCTTCCTTACCATCTGTCCAATCCAATCCAAAGCGCTGGGCTAACTGCTGCACCTGGTCTAAACTGAAACAGGTTAACTGAATCGGTAGCCCTACATTAAATGGGGACTGATGAAGCTGGAGGGGAACATAAACTTCAGTTGAGTGAACCACAATGAGGCGCAGCTTTTGCCAAATGGGCTGTCTTTTAGCGTCTTCATACCATGAACGCAACAAAGGTAAAAATTCTTTTGCCACTTGCGGATGCTCAAAAATCTGGTTGACTTCGTCCAACGCTAAAACCAGAGGAGAGTCAATTTGCTCTAGCACATAATTTCGCAAGTAAAGGGAACAGCTGACTTTGCTGCCAATATCATCATCCCAATACTCGTCTAATCTTGGCTCAAGCTCAAGCTGACGCGAGACGTTGGCACACAACCAGCGCAAAAATCGATTCAAATCGCTTAGAATGCCTTGGTCAACTTGCTCCTGCAGGTTCAGGCTCACTGTCTGGTAGCCCATGCGGTTGGCATATTCCAAAATCCTTAACAGCAGCGAGGTTTTACCCATTTCTTGAGGAGCTTTCATGCGAATTAAGGCTCCTGGGTTCATGATTTCTTCATAAACCTGTGCCTCAATCGAAGAGTGCTCAATGTAATAAGGAGAGCCAACCGAGACTAAACCACTAGGGAAACGAGGTGGCATATCCTGCTTGGCATTGGGGAAAAACTCTGTAGGAGGATTTTGTCCTAGTGGTGTTGTTGCAGAGGCTTGTGCATTAACGTAGGATTCGAGCAGCAGCCGACAGTTTTTTTTGGTCACGCGCCTGCCAATAATCTGAGAAAGTTTTTGACGCAACTCCGGGGCGACAACATTTGTAAAGTAACCAGGGCTATAGCCGCCTTGCTGGGCAATTTCGATATAGGTTTGATTCTGCCAAATGCCCCGTAGGAGTAAGATTTCTGTGCCATTGAGGGGGCGATTTTGATTGTCCAGTAGCTTTCGATTCAGATTCTCAACCAAAGAATCGAGTGTTGCTGTTTTGGAGAAAACCGGAGTTGCTAGTGGCAATCGGATGTTTGTTTGCACCCCTCTAGCATTCATGATAGAAGCTACCATTGAGGAATCTGTTTTCTGTTTCCATTTATTCCGTGCATTGTCTGACCAAATCATAGGCGCTTGGGCAGGATTCTGGAAAATGACTGGTAGCCAGGTGGCACAGGGATATTCCCCCTCTAATCCTTGCAGTCTTTCGCGTGCAGAACGCACCGCAGCGTATAAAGACTTTCCAGACGAAAATTCAGCCAAAAAATACTTTAAAAATTCTTGAGCGACCACATCCGGTACAGGCTCACGCATGACAATGACTTGTGGGATGTGCAAATCCTGGAGTTGTTGCGCCAAACCTAAACCATCACAAGAGTTGAAAATTGCTAGCTTCAAACCACGACGAATAGCTTGCTTGAGAGCATATTTTAATTGCTCTAGGGTAATCGTGTCTGTTTGATTAATTTGCAAAAATCCTTTTTGTTTACTACAACTATGACCAGCAAAAAAGAGAATATCCCAACCTTGTTGCCAAAGCTGCTCGTTTAAATGACTAAGATCGGGCTCTACTAAAAATTTAATTTCTGCTCGAGTTGATAATTTCTCTAAAAGAGTTCTATCGTGACTAATATCAATTCCTTGACTATTCCCAAAAATTGCTAAAATTCTAACTTTATCTTTGCAGTTATTGACAAGCGATTTATTCGGCCTTTGATACTCTGCAGCGCTCAAGGCAACTTCTGCGTATGGATAATCCTCAAAGAAGTTCCACAGATGCCAGGGAAGTCGTCGCAGTAAATTGTCGTTGGTTTCAATAATGAAGCGAATCTCTTCAGATGGTTTTAATTGTGTACGTAATTGCTGGTCAATTTTGCGAAACTTTGTTGAGTTGAGCCATGCATTCATTCTTTTTGACAACATCTGACATAACTCATTCATGTCAGATTCTGAAATATTAGTTACATAACCTTCTTCAATTTCAAAATAATCGTCTATCTCGATATCAAGACGCCAACTCAAACGCTGATAGAAAGCATAGTAAACCAACTGCCAATTTTGGTAGAGTTCAGAAATTTTTGGTGCGGCTGGTAAACTGGCAGTTAATTTGGTTAGGTAGGGGTTGTCTGCTTCTCCAAGCTGTGCCGTAACAGTGGCAAAGCCATCGTGTAGGTTTCCCTGACCTAAGTTTAAAACAACGAACCTACTCATAGCAGTTTAATAAAATATAAGGCTAACTGTAAACGCGACAGATACTTGGCAACGATGGAGGTAATCTCAGGATACAAGTGTTCTACCGTAACGGTGCTTTCTTGTAGCATAGGATTAAGTATGGAAGATGAAGTAAATATTCTTTGATTTATCCTTGACTTTTTATCATTTTTTTGTTATTTTTTAATTTTATTATATTTTTTTACTAGCTAGTTAAGAGTATTGCGTTTTATGACAAAAATATAACATTGTTTTTAAAGCTTGTTTTGACAATCCCTAATTTCCTAATTATTCTAGGAAATTTTAGCGTTAAACGAGTTGAAAATGTTTTTTTCTTATATTATAAATAAACTTTTGAAAATTTAAATTTGGTAGAAAACGCTATACCTAAAGTAAAAATTAGTGCTTGAGACTGATATAAAATCGGGCTAACTACTGTTTGAAATTGTTAAATACCTAGATGTAGCAGTTAACATAAATCTACTCAATCTAGGTAAAGTTTAGTATTTAACTAACTGTCATCACTGCTTCAGTTGGAAATCTTCATCAAAGTCTGCAAGCGTTGGATAGACAATAGGAGGCGTTGCATTAATCATTAACAACCGCTGCTTGTACTCCTCAAGATAGGCTTGGCGACGTTCATCCCCAATGCGACTGGCATTCCAAACGATGAAAGGTGGCAAAACATCGAAACCCACAAAGCGAAAAATCCCGTGATTAATCGGATAAAGGATGGTATGAATATCACCGTTAATACCTATTTCCGTGTACATAGTTAATGGACCACTTGTGGTGAGAGACAGCATGGCTTTTTTGCCTTGGAAAACTCCATTGTCATAAAACCTACCGTCGCCATAAATTCGCCCCATTGCAAAGACTCGGTCAACCCAACCCTTGAGGATACCAGGAAGTCCAAACCACCAAAGAGGAAACTGAAAAATTAGCACATCACACCAGTCGAGTTTTTCCATCTCCGCTTTGATGTCTGGGGCAAAGCCATCAACAACGGTTGCATACATTTCTTCGACTTGTTGCTTAAAGTAGTTTGGGTCTTTTTGAGAAGTGAAGTTGCGCTGATCCGAAACTGGATTGAACTGCATAGCATAAAGGTCGGAAATGATGACTTCATGTCCTGTGGTTTTCAAAACTTCCTTGGCATAGCGAGTCAACGTACCATTAAAACTGTTGGGTTCTGGATGGGCGTGAACAATAAAGAATTTCATAAATTTAACATCCGTCGAATTAATAAAATTAAGTTGTCATGAGACAGGCAAATGAGAGTGACATAGCTTCGCTAGGAAGTTAAGCATGAGTTGAGCCACAGCATCTGGCGACTCAATCAAGAAAGCATGACCACCACGCTTAAGCACAACTAGTTCGGCGTGAGGAATTCCTTGGGCAAGTTGCTCATCTCAGATCTTGCACCAGGCGACTAAAGTCGCGGCTACACAGGCAAAACCCGCCTACGCGGGTTCTAAACCCTTGATTTTTCGTCAGTCCGCGCAAGCGGACTTCGTTTGTATAGCCGCGATTTCTAATCGCTAGGGCTAGGTGCAAGATGTGAGTCATTAAACTTCACCGGGGTTAAAATGTCCTGCTTACCAACTAGAACCAACGTGGGGCAATGAACGTTTTTCATTCATGTTTCGTGTGTCGCTCTTCAGGATAGCCCGGCTCTGATGATACAATCCATGAGTCGTGGGCGGGAAGGGGTAATCACTCATTTTTCTCGCTTCGGTTTTATCCCAATCTAATACGCTGCTTTTGATACACATACCAGACGGAGAGTAGGGCGATCGCAACTCCAGCCACAACAAAACACGGAACGTAGCCCAAACTATCCACAACCCTACCGAAAGCTGCTGCGCCAATTCCCTGTCCGATAAACAGGTTGAACGCGAACAGCGAAACCGCAGTCCCTCGTGCTTGGGGTGCTAATTCAGTCGCTTGTGTCTGGAAAGTGCTGTGCATCATATAGAAGCCCAATCCCATTAGAATGCTCAAGGGGATAAACAGTATCGAGTTTTGGAACACGGCGATTGACAAATAGCAAGCACACATCAACCAGCCGCCGACACCAACCAGACCACTTTCACCAAGCTTGTTGACTAACCACTTGACACAACGACTGTAAATCAGTCCACCCACTCCAAAACCACCCAGCATAAACCCGATGGTGACATAAGGTAGGTTATATCGGTCTCGCAGAAATGCACCAGTGTAGGTGAACGCCGCAAAGAGAAAGCTTTCAATAAACACCGCTATAATGACATTACGAGCAGCAGGTTGCCTCATGAGTTGGTAATAAGGCTTAAAATTTACCAAACCTACCCGATTTTGTATATTCTGCTTATCAGGTATTCGGCGCGTTGCGTACCACATTGCTACAGCAATCATCAGTGACACAATCCCAAATAACAAAAAGATGTCACGCCAGCTGATATATTCTCCAAAAATACCTCCCAAACTGCCGCCAAGAATTTGACCCAACATAAGCGCACTTAAGTAACGTCCAATTGCAGTTTGGCGTTCCTCGTAAGGGAAATTGTCGCCAATATAAGCTAGTGAGAGCGGGATAATCCCACCAGCAGCCATCCCCGTGAGAAAACGCAGCAATGTCAGTAACGCGATATTAGGTACAAACGCACAGACTGCTGTTCCAACAGCAAATGCAGCCATCGCTGCTGTCATCACCTTTAACTTGCCGATACGGTCTCCAAGTGGACCGTAAACTAACTGGAACAGTCCATAAGGAATACTGTAAGCACTGACAATTATTGCCGCGCTACCTACACCGACTTTAAACTCATTGGCAATGATGTGAAGCAGGGGAGCAATCACTCGCACATCAGCAAAGACCATAAAAGCAGCAGCGCCTAGTAGTCCCAATGAAACGCGCTGCTTACCTGGTTTTTCTGTTGTAGAACTATCCACTTATGTCTCCTATTCTTTGGGTGGCAGACAATATTGCTCAACTTATAACTTTAGTCTTGCAGCAAGTTCCGATCCTTTGGAAACCCTTGCCATGAACCCACTTTACCTCACCCCAACCTTCTAGGAACTTGCAGACAGGGGAAGGGAGGCTCTTGAGGTTGTTCGTTTTTTATAAGTGTTCATCCAGACATCATATAATACCGAGTTGCGTTCATACGTATCACCTCACCCCTGCCCCTCTCCGATGCCTTGGAGAGGGGTGCCCGGAGGGCGGGGTGAGGTAATTGAGCCGCAACTTAGTATAAGACTCAAGCTGAGGACTACAAATAAACACAGATAAACACAGATGTAATTTTATCTGTGTCCATCTGTGTCCATCTGTGGTTTTTTATCCTCTAAAACGAGGAAATTTGGGGAAAATGTGGGGAACGATGAGTGAAGCAGTTGACAATACTTACAAAGTATGTACTAACGCTGAATCGTTTTCGCCGACTGGTTGAATAACAAATCTCTAGACTTTTCTGGATCAAGCGCCTGATTTTTGAAGGCTTCTGCCTTCTCGTAAGCACGAATCACTGCTGGACGCGCTTGAATGGTTTCAAACCAGCGCTTGAGGTTGGGGAAGTCCTCTAATTTTTGGCTTTGGCTCTCATATGGCACGATCCAAGGATAGGCAGCAATATCGGCGATGGAATAATCACCAGCCACAAACTCCCTATCTGCCAACCGCTTATCCAAGACAGCGTATAAACGTGCTGTCTCATTCACATAGCGCTTAATAGCATAGTCAATCTTTTCGGGAGCATACCTGTTGAAGTGGTGATTCTGTCCCGCCATTGGTCCTAAACCCCCCATCTGCCAGAATAACCATTGGAGAACTTCAACACGTCCATGCAAATCTTGAGGAATCAACTTCCCAGTTTTTTCTGCCAAATACAGCAAGATTGCACCCGATTCAAAAACAGAAATTGGCTCACCTCCTCCTGCTGGTTCATGGTCTACAATTGCCGGAATGCGATTGTTAGGAGAAATCTTGAGAAATTCAGGTTTAAACTGATCTCCAGCACCAATGTTGATAGGAACAATCGTATAAGGTAGTTCAACTTCTTCAAGGAAGATTGTAATTTTGTGACCGTTTGGTGTTGTCCAATAATAAAGTTCAATCATTGTTCTTTCTCCTAAATTGTTCAATTGTTTTGTTTAAGTGAACGCTGGATAACAGATGCATAAACAACACTCTGCACCCTGGCTACTCGTATGAGCGACCATCAACAAGCCCAGGCTGTAGCTCAAAGGAATCAACATCTTCTAAGCACGCGACATTAATTCCATAAAAATCGGGAGCAACGCGGGGTCTGTGGAAGGGATAAATGCCGCAAACCTTACAAAAATAGTGCTTTGCTGTTTTTGTATGAAATTGGTAGAGGGTAAGATAGTCTTCGCCAGCTATCAAAGTGAATTGTTCTGCGGGAACGCGATGCATGATTGCACCTCTTCTGGAGCACAAAGAGCAATTGCATCGCACAACTCGATCAAGATTCGTTGTCACTTCAAATTGAACTTTGCCACAATGACAGCGACCACTATACTTTTTCATCTCACTCTCCAAAAATCCTTAAAACCAGCAGCGCTCAATCTAACAATTTCAGCGTTAACTTAAGATTGCGGTGATTTAGCAATAACTGCAAAAACTCTATGGTGAACCTGAAGAATCGGTTCTGGATATTTTGCTTGGAGTAATGTTGCTAGTTCACGATCAAATACTTCTACTTTATCTGATGTCAAGCTGGCTCTTACACCAGCACTAGCACGAATTCGCCCACGCCAGTCTTCATGGGTGTAAGGAACAAACACATCGTAAGAAAATGTTTGTATTTCTTGAAATCCTCCCTCAGCAAGATCTCGTAACCATAATGGATGCAAACCATTTGTGTTTGCTGCTGAACCGCCACCCATCTTCCAGTTTGGATTATGAGCTTCTATCAGTTGTTCTGTTGCTTCAACGACATTACCTTTTAAGGGTATCCAATCGAAATGGGCAATGACAATGTAGCCATTTGCTTTGAGTATACGCGTAACTTCTTGCACAGCGCGCGATCGCTCAAACCAATGCCAGCATTGTCCAGCTGTAACAACATCAGCACTTGCGTCTGGTAAGCCAGTATTCTCAGCAGTAGCGACTCGATAATCTAGTTGGAGTTGAGCAGCTTTGCTTAACTGTTTGGCTTGTTCTAGGAGTGATGTTGATGGATCTATCCCAATCACATGACAACCTCTAGCCGCAAAGCCGCGTGCTAGTGTTCCTGTTCCTGTACCAAGATCCACAATATTCTGTCCTGGTAAACCGATACCCTGTTCAGACAGTCTGTCAAATAATGAACTGGGAAAACCGGCGCGGTGTTTTGCGTAATCACTAGCAGTTAAACCAAAATCAATTTTCATTAGTATCTTTAGTACACCATTGTCTTAACTAGAAATGCTCTACCCAGGGTCGAAGTTCTACTTCCCATGTCCAAGCACTCCGGGGCTGACGCAAAATGTTGAGATAAGTTAAGGCGATCGCATCAGGGTCAAGTGTACTATCGGGTTTGTCTGCCGGATCTGGGCGTACTGCTGAACGGATTGCACCATCAATGACAAAATGCGCCACATGGATATTTTTTGGTGCTAGTTCCCGCGCAATGCTTTGAGCCAAACCACGCAGTGCAAATTTGCCCATTGCAAAGGGAGCAGATTGCGGATAACCCTTCACACTTGCTGAAGCTCCTGTAAAGAAGATAGCACCGCCTCCCTGCTCCAACATCCGTTTAGCAGCAGCTTGAGCAACCAGAAAGCCACCATAGGCAGTGATATCTAAAGTTTTCGCTACGTCGGTAGGATCTAAATCAATAAGAGGTCCCCGGACTCGAAAACTGGGATTATAAACGACGATATTAGGGGAACCTACTTTATTTTCAACATCAATAAATAACTGCTCTACTTCGTCCGGTTTGGAGACATCGGCGGCGAAGGTAGCAGCACCAATCTCACTGCTTAGCTGACTCAGTTTATCAATTTGACGAGCAGCTAAAGCCACGGTTATTCCTTCTTTTGCAAACAAGCGGGCTATAGATGCACTCAATCCACTACCTGCTCCGACAATCAAAGCTATTGCTGACATTTGCTCGGTTCCTCCTTAAGGATGAAGTTGGGCTGGAGAAAGCTGAGAATCTCTTGAATTTGGACGTTGATCAATACGAAGAACAAGCACAGCTGCAATTAAGCACAGAATACCAGACAGGATAAATGCCTGTAGATAACTGCCCTGCCAAGTTCTCAGCGCCCCTGCTCCGAATGCTGCTGTGGCTGCGCCGATTTGATGTGCTGCAACTATCCAGCCAAACATCACACCCGCTTTTTCTTTGCCAAACACATTGGTAGTTAGCCGCACGGTGGGGGGTACCGTGGCAATCCAATCAAGACCGTAGAACACTGCGAAAATGGAGAGTCCGTAGAAATGGGGGTCGAAACTGAAAGGCAAGAAGATTAAGGACAACCCTCGCAGTCCGTAGTACCAAAACAACAGGTGGCGGTTGTTCCAGCGGTCAGACAGCCAGCCTGAGGCTGTGGTCCCGACAAAATCAAATATCCCCATCACGGCTAACAGCCCTGCTGCTTTGATTTCAGGAATTCCGTGGTCGATACAGGCGGGAATGAGATGGGTGCCGATTAGTCCATTGGTGCTGGCACCGCAGATAAAAAAACTACCAGACAACAACCAGAAATCGCGTCTACGCATTCCCAATCTCAGTGTACTCAGGGTGGAGGCAATAGGGTTGACACTGCGATGCCGCACCTCCACCGTTTCGGAGTGATCACCAAACGCTCGTAAGCCAACTTGAGAAGGGCGATGGCGCAGAGCGCCCGCTTCGCGAACGCGCATCAATAGCGCAATCAGAGGAATAATCAACACAGCAACACCAGCAATGGTTAGAACGGCACTCCGCCACCCGAAGCGTTCGACTAATGATGCCAGCATTGGGAGAAACACCAATTGTCCGGTAGCAGTGCTTGCAGTTAAGACACCGAGAACCAAACCCCGTCGTTCCACAAACCAGCGATTGACGACAACAGCACCCAAAACTAAAGCAATGACGCCAGTACCGCTACCTACGACTACCCCCCATAGCAGAACCAGTTGCCATGATGCTGACATCAGTGTAGTTAAGCTGACGCCAACGCCGAGTAAGGCGAGAGCAAACACCATCGTGCGTCGAATCCCGATTTGCTCTAAGACTGCTGCGGCAAAAGGTCCAATCAACCCGTAGAGTATCAAGTTAATAGAAATCGCCAGTGAGATAGTTGCTCTAGACCAACCAAACTCGTGTTCAAGAGGGACAATAAGTACACTGGGAGTGGCACGAATTCCAGCAGCGACTAGCAAGGCTAAGAAAGTTAAGCCCGCAACCAGCCAGCCATAATGAAGCGAACGACGCGCTAGATATGAGGCTATGGACATGGTTTTTTCTTTGGTAGATGTTGATTTTGGTGCGATTGACTTTCGAGTCAAGCTAATCGCAGATGAGCATTGGCAAATAGACTGTACTTCGCTACTGGCTATCTGCCAACGCTCATCATGAATCTCTTTTATCTTGGTAGATTATCTCGTTCAACCTTCATAAGGGTTTCCTACTTTATCTACAAAGACGTTGTGGGCAAATGGCAAACGTCCGGGATCGCGACGCGATTCTGCTGCATATCCAACAGGGACAAGAAGAGCGATCGCAATATCTGGATTGTCTGCAGCACCAATCACTTCTTTGACTTTCTCTTCAATCCAACCATTCATAAAGCAGGTGGACAAGCCTAGACTTTCTGCTGCTAGCACCAAATGAGTCGCAGCAATGACAGCATCTTTAATTGCATATTCCCGCCGCTTGTCTCCTAGTCCTGCTTGATGCTGCGGGATAGCGGTTTTAAAGTAGTTTACCGTGCCCTCAGTCCATGCACCAGTTGCAAGTCCTTGCTCATAAATTGGCGTCAAGTCTTGTTCGCCAGCAGTAGCGTCAGCAGCAAAGACAAAAGTTACAGGCGCTTCGACAATTTGCTTTTGATTCCAAGCTGCTGCAGAAAGAGCTGCCTTTTGCTCGTCATCTTGTACAAGAATTATCCGCCAATCTTGAATGTTATAGCTACTGGGTGCTGCTACAGTTAGCTCAACAAGTTGCTTCAGTAATTCCGGGGATATGGGATCTGGTTTGAAACTTTTGATAGAACGACGCTGAATAACCGCGCTAGGTACATCCAGAGGTTTGGTTTGAAGGCTGAGTTCTTGAACCATTGGATCTGTCCGTTAATTTTTAAGAAGATTATAAGGTTGCATGACACAAATTCGTAATTCGTAATTATCAATTACGAATTACTTTGCCCCTACTAAAGAAGGGTGTTGCTCTTCCACCGTAGGATAGTCGGTATAGCCCTTTTCCCCACCGCCATAAAAGGTTGTCGTATCTGCCTCATTCAACGGTGCATTCAGAGCAAAGCGTCGGGGTAAATCCGGATTTGAGATAAACAGTGTGCCAAAGGCAACTAAGTCTGCTTCTCCTTTTGCCAAGACTGCATCGCCTTTTTCACGGGTATATCCACCATTGACTATCAATGTACCTTTGTAACGTTCCCGTATATGACTGGTTGGCACCACTGTCGCGCCATACCTAATGTCTGCTTCTATCGCCTCAAAGATATGCAGATATGCTAAATCAAACTGGTTCAACGCCTGGGCTGCGTAACCAAAAGTTACTAGCGGATTGGAGTCTTGTATGTCGTTAAAAGTTCCACTGGGAGACAGGCGTACCCCTACGCGTTTTGCACCCCAGACACCAACAACCGCCTCGGTGATCTCCAAGAGCAGCCGAGCACGATTTTCCACGGAACCGCCATAGTTATCTGTGCGCTGATTCGTACCATCCCGGAGAAATTGGTCAAGTAAATAACCATTAGCTCCGTGAACCTCCACCCCATCAAAACCAGCAGCTAGAGCATTTTCTGCCCCTTTGCGATATTGTTCGATAATTTCGGGAATCTCTGACGTTTCCAAAGCACGAGGAGTTACATATGGTTTCATGCCTTCATAGGTGAGTAGCTGACCCTTGGGTGCGATCGCAGAAGGTGCTAGCGGTAACTCGCCATTCGGTTGGAAATCAGGGTGTGAAATGCGTCCTACATGCCAGAGTTGCAGGAAAATTCTCCCTCCATACTGATGCACTGCATCTGTGACTAACTTCCAACCTTCTACTTGTTCTTGTGAATGAATACCTGGTGTGTAAGGATACCCTTGACCTTGTGGAGAAACCTGAGTCGCTTCAGCAATAATCAGCCCCGCAGAGGCGCGTTGGACATAGTAGGTGGCATTAAGTTGGTGCGGTACGTTACCCTCACCTGCCCGTTGTCGGGTTAAGGGAGCCATCACTATGCGGTTGGGCAGTTCTAAATGACCTAACTTGTAGGGAGAGAGTAAGTTAATGTTAGTGTTCATGGGTTAAATCTCTAAATTGTGTATTTTGTTTTGCCAAAAATTCAAATTCCTGGTTTATAACCAAACTCAGTTCAATCAGTCATCGGTTCTCAGTAAGCAGGCTGATGAAACTGATAACTGATAACTGATAACTGTTAAACAACTGACTGCACAACCCCGCCATCTACCCGCAAAGCTGCACCATTAGTGGCTGAAGCTATGGGACTGGATAGATACACGACCATCGCTGCTACCTCATCGATTGTTGCAAAGCGTTTGAGCAGAGAAGTTGGACGGATATTTTTGAAAAAGTCTGCTTCGACTTCACTGACACTGATACCACGCTCTTTTGCCATCTTTGCTACAAAGTTTTCCACGCCCTCTGACCGAGTGGGTCCTGCAAGAACAGAGTTGACTGTGACTTGAGTCCCAACAGTCGATTCTGCTAAACCCCTAGCAACGGCAAGCTGAGCCGTTTTGGTCATGCCATAGTGAATCATCTCAACAGGAATTTGCAGAGCAGACTCACTGGAGATAAAAATAATACGTCCCCAGTCTTGCTCTAACATCTTTGGCAGGTATTGGCGACTCAGGCGCACTCCACTGAGAACGTTAGCTTCAAAGATGTCGAACCAATCTTCATCAGTAATATCGGAAAATGCTTTTGGCTCGAAAACACCAAGATTGTTGACGAGAATATCAATGCTAGGAACTTGTTGAAAGACTTGCTCTGCTCCTTCTTTTTTTGCAAGATCGGCGACTACACCGGAAACTTTTGCTTCTGGGTTGCTTTGCTGAATTTTGTCTATAGCCTGTTCGACTCGTGCAAGAGAACGTCCAGTAATAATCACTGATGCTCCCTCTTGTGCTAATCCTCGAGCGATCGCAAAACCAATACCTGCAGTTGAACCACTCACCAGCGCAGATTTACCATGCAATTTCAAGTCCATTGCGCTCACTCCAGCAAATGATAGGATTTACGCATTATGCTCGTCTGTTAAGACTTGGTGTGAGGTGTGAGGTATAAGCTCAGTATTTTTTCCCCTATTCCCTACACCCGTCCAAATCTTAATTCGTAATTGAGTGATTTATTACAAAGTAGCAATTATCAATTACGAATTATAACTATAGATACTGCGCTAAGGTCTTGCTCAAGGTTGTTTTTGGCACTGCGCCCACCACCGTATCGACTTGCCGACCCCCCTTGAAGACTAACAGCGTAGGAATGCTGCGAATCCCATAATGGCTGGCAACAGTAGGATTTTCATCTGTGTTTAATTTCACTACTTTTACCTGCCCTGTGTATTCGGTAGCAATCTCATCTACCACGGGAGCCACCATACGACAAGGTCCACACCAAGGTGCCCAAAAGTCTACCAAGACTGGAACTTCACTTTCAAGGACTTCTTGCTTGAACGTAGATTCTGTTACATTTGCTACGGATGACATACTTGCCCTCCTATTAGTTCGTTTATTCGATATTATCGAATAATTAAAATATAGTCTACTGAATGAGATAATGCAAGTATGAGACTGCTATATCATCCAGACCGAAAACATATTTCTTTGGCAGGAGTGCTGTATGCCTTAGGCGATCCAGTGCGGCTGGAAATCGTGCGGCGACTGGCAACTCAGGGAGAGCATTGCTGTGCTGACTTCGATTTTGCCATTGCCAAGTCCACCATGTCCAATCACTTCAAAATTTTGCGGGAGTCAGGTGTCGTCTTGACTCGCAAAGAAGGAACACAGCACATTAATATGTTGCGTACAGAGGATTTGGAAGCGCTTTTTCCGGGGTTGCTGGACGCCGTGTTGCGCTCAGCTAAACCTTTGTGTGTTGGCTCCTCAAGTTATCAAAAGGCTGGTTCACAGCAAGTTTTATGAGTAAAGAGGTGTTGTCAGCACTTTTATGATGAGATTTTTAGGAAAAATTTGGTAATATCATGTCCGTTCAATTACCCGCAAAATCCGGAAAACCCCACCCCTAACGCCTCCCCGCAAGCGAGGAGGGGAAGTTTGGCGTAGCCAGTCATTGGGGTGGGGTGCTGTGATTAAGGGTAATTTCCCCCTTGGGCGATCGCCCTCCTTTCCTGTCCAAATCATTTGTTTTGACAAGCAGCAGTAGAACCCAAGTTTGCATTAGAAGTATGGGAGATGAGGGTAACGTGCCCCTTCCCGTCGAACACCCACCCCGTTGCAGGTACAATCTTCACCGCATCGTCTTTAGATGGTGGTTTGGTAGATGGTTTCTCTGTGCGCTGTTGGGATGCGATATTTGGTATGCGATTATCTGACCAGATCACATCAGTAGTCAGGGGTTCGTAGGGGTTGGGGGGTAAACCGCCACGTCCGGTAATAGTAAATTTGTTTTTTTCTGTGTCAGAATCTGTGCTGGCAATAGCACCACAGCTAGTACCTGCTATTAGCTCTGATGTATCTGCTAACGCTATGGGCAGTTCTACAAATCCCAAGGTTTGGTCAGCATCGGGTGTATTGATAATTACCTGACCGCTTAAAGTTGAGTTGGTTTGGGAAAATGCTGTGATGTCGTTGGTTTGTAATTCTCGCGGATTGAGTTGATTGGGGTTATCAGTTTCCAACTGGCGCACCAAGTCTTCTCGACTACGCTGAGTGAAATTAAAAATGCCTAAGGAGTTGATATTAATTTTCCCACCACTACCATTGAAAGCATTGGCGGTAATGTCGCTGTTTTCATTGGGAGCGCTGACGATAAAGCCCGACT
Source organism: Scytonema sp. HK-05 (assembly GCF_963872035.1). Taxonomy (NCBI): domain Bacteria; kingdom Bacillati; phylum Cyanobacteriota; class Cyanophyceae; order Nostocales; family Scytonemataceae; genus Scytonema; species Scytonema sp. HK-05. The sequence goes on along the minus strand of NZ_CAWMYC010000024.1, from coordinate 65,905 downwards.
GAGCATTGATAGTGATGCTGCCGCCATCACCACCCTGTTGTGCAGTACCCGCTGTGGTAGAGATCTGACTATTATGGCGCAGCAACAATAAGTCTTGCGCCCGTAGTATGATATTGCCACCATTACTGGATGTAGATGTAGCCGTAATCTTCCCTTGGTTGTCCAATAGGATAGAGCGAGCCTTTAACTCTAAGCTACCTGCATTCCCTCTTCCTTCATTGTTATCTACAGATACTTGACTTACAGATACTTCACCACCATTAATCAATGACAACGAACCAGTGGTGTTAATAGTGATATTTCCAGCATTATTATCACCCGTAGTTGTTGCACTTATAACCGCCCCGTCTAACACACGTACAGTACCAGCATTAATTCTGATATCACCACCCTTACCACTTAATCCATCAAACGTTGATGATCCCTCTGTAGAAGTAAATAATCCGCTACGAAGTCCAAACGAGTTAACTCCAGAAATGGTAATAGAATCTGCATTGATTATGATATTGCCAGCAGGTGCGTCACCTAAAGTACTAGCATTCAATTTTGCTCCGTTAGTCAACAAAACAGAGCCTGTTTTAATATCGATATTGCCAGCAGGTGCGTCACCAAAAGTACTAGCATTCAATGTTGCTGTGTCAGTCAACAAAACAGAGCCTGCCTTAATATCGATATTGCCTCCTCTTCCTTTGTCTCCAGCAAATGTATTGAAGCTGCTGTCAGAAATCATGACAGAATCAGAGGCATTAATATTAATATTTCCTGAAATTCCCGAGGTTCCAAAGGCATTGATTTGAGAGCGACCAGTGATAGAAATCGACCTGCCCTTCAAATTAATATCACCTGCCACCTTACCATATCCAATGTTACTGAGGACCAAGCTATTTGCAAGAGAAAGTGACTCATCAGCTTGTAAAGATATAGTTCCTGCATACCCTCCCAAATCTCCGGTAGACAGGTCAGAACGAGTCAAGGAAATTGACTTACCTTTAATATTTATGGCACCCCGATTCCCATCAGCTATGAAAGAGACAGGGCTTTTTGCTGTACCAGTTACAGAGATTGTGTCGGTAGCATTGAGCGCAATTTCTCCTGCCTTATTGTTGCTGTAATCTGAAGCGCTAAGATAACCGCCCTGCAAAACATTTATATTCCTAGCATTGATGGCAATACTCCCTGCGGGGAATGCAGGAACGCGTCTAAAGCCATTATTATCAGCAATGTAATTAGTTCCAGTAGCAGAAATGCTAGCTTTTGTGAGAGACACATCTGCTCGCTCTACTCCATTAGGGAAACTTAAACGCAGAGCGCTACCATTAACACTTAAATCTACCGTTCCCGAATTTGTCACACCTCCAAGCTCGACTCGAGCACCTGGAGCAATCAGATCCGCACCATCCAAACTCACATTGCCCCCCACTAGTGCTAAAGTCTTACCTGGCTGTACGCTTAAACCATAGCTTCCACTAGTTCTATCGTAGGCACTGGATTGATTGAGGATGCTCCCCGTATTTCCCCCATATTGCAAGCCAATGGGAACACTCACTGTCAGTAAGGGTGTGGATTGGGAAGCAGTGGTACTGAACTCAAAACCATCCGCAAACTTCAGGCTACTCGCCGTGCTTGCTAGAAATGAGCCACCAATGCTCAGCGAAGCATTGGTACCAAAAATAATCCCGTTGGGATTAATCAGAAACAGGTTGGCTGTACCTAAGGTGCGGATTAACCCATCAATATTAGAAACTGATCCACCTGTGACACGACTAATGATGTTTTGAATATCAACCGTATTGTTAAAGAAAGCTTCGCTACCAGTGCGAACAGAGAAATCTTTGAAACTGTGGAACAGATTACTGCCTGCTTGTGTTCCGCCTGTGATATTGAAGGTGTTGCCATTGATGTTGATGATGGAATTATTTGGTAGAGTGGCGTCTGGGGTAATTTGAGCCAAGGCACAATTGCACCAGAAAGCTGTTGCAATTCCGATGAACCAAGCCCAACGAGTACTTATGGCAAACATTCCATCCCTCCAGCACTTTGATTGCAGTTGTGCTATTACTCAGTTAACCACGATTTGTTGCAACGGTAGAAATCAGGCTTTAAGCTGTATACGCGCCTATCCGCACTCATATACACGCTCGCGCCTGCGCAGGTGCGCGTACATGAGCTAGAAAAATTTTTCAATTTAAGGTGAAAGTTGGGCGATTTTTGAGGTTCAAAGAGCGATTGCGCGAACACGAGTGCGTGTCCCAAAGGGAGGAGAGTGCAGTGTCAGGAGGGCGATCGCCCCAAGTGCAGTGTCCTTTTGGGACTCAGTGCAGTGTCAGGAGGGCGATCGCCTATACAGGTGCGCCTACATGAGCTAGAAAAATTTTTCAATATAAGGTGAAAGTTGGGCGATTTTTGAGGTTGCCACAGTGATCGCGCCAAGTGCAGTGTCAGGAGGGCGATCGCCTATACAGGTGCGCTTACATGAGCTAGAAAAATTTTTCAATATAAGGTGAAGTTGGGCAATTTTTGAGCTTGGCAGAGCGATCGCCCCAAGTGCAGTGTCAGGTGAGCGATCGCTCCAAGTGCAGTGTCCTTTTGGGACTCAGTGCAGTGTCAGGAGGGCGATCACCTGCGCAAGTGCACGTACATAATCTAGAAAACTTTTACAATTTTTTTTCAATATAAGGTGAAAGTTCGGCGATTTTTGAGGCTGCCACAGCGCTCGCTCCAAGTGGAGTGTCCTTTTGGGACTCAGTGCAGTGTCAGGAGGGCGATCGCCTATACAGGTGCGCCTACATGAGCTAGAAAAATTTTTCAATATAAGGTGAAGTTGGGCGATTTTTGAGCTTGGCAGAGCGATCGCCCCAAGTGCAGTGTCAGGAGGGCGATCGCCTGCCCAGGTGCGCTTACCTAATGTAGAAAAATTTTTCAATATAAGGTGAAAGGTGAAAGTTAGAGGATTTTTGAGATTGAGAGAGCGATCGCGCGAACGCGTAGCGTGTCCCAAAGAGACGAGAGTGCAATGCGGGAGGAGGGCGATCGCCCTGGTTTCCCCTCCAAATTATTTCTTTTGACAAGCAGGAGTAGAACCCAAGTTTGCATTAGAAGCATGGGAGATGAGGGTAACGTGCCCCTTGCCGTCGAACACCCACCCCGTTGCAGGTACAATCTTCACCGCATCATATGCAGTCGGTGGTTTGGTAGATGGTTTCTCCGAGCGCTGTTGGGATGCGATATTTTGTATACGATTATCTGACCAAACGACATCAGTACTGAGGGGTTCGTAGGGGCTGGGAGGTAAACCGCCACGTCCGGTGATAGTAAAATTGCTTTTTTGTGTGTCAGAATCTGTGCTAGCAACGCCAGCACAACCAGTGTCTGCTATGAGACCTAATGTATCTGTTAACACTATGGGTAGCTCGAGTAATCCTTTACTTGGGTCAACATCCGGTGTATTTATACTGACCTGACCGCTTAAAGTTGGATTGGTTAGAGAAAATGCTGTGATGTCGTTGGTTGATAACTTTTGCGTGTTGAGTTCACTTGGGTTATCAGTTTTCAACTCGCGCACCAAGTCTTCTCGACTACGCTGAGTGAAGTTAAAAATGCCTAAGGAGTTGATATTGATTTTACCACCAGTGCCATTGAAAGCATTAGCAGTAATGTCGCTGTTTTCATTGGGAACGGCAACGATAAAGCCCTCAGGAGCATTGATAGTAATGTTGCCGCCATTACCACCTTTCTGGTCAGTACCCGCAGTGGCAGAGATTTGACTACCACGGCGTACAAGCAGTAAGTTAGCAACATCTAATCTGAGATCGCCACCATTGCCAGAGGTAGTGGTTGCATCAATCCGACTCTGATTATCAAGTTGAATGGTATCTGCTACAATCTCCAAAGTACCAGCATTGCCATCACCTGTACTTTCAACTCGTAATCCCGCTTGATTGCCAATAACATTGTCAATAACTAGGGTTTTTGTTCGCACACTCAAGTTTCCTGCATTGCCACTGCCATTACTTGTTGCAACAATTTCACCCGGATTGATTTTCAAAGATTCAGCAGTAACAGTAATTTGTCCAGCGTCACCTGTGCCAGAGGTGTTGGTACTTATACCTGCTCTGTTTATCACCATCGGACCTGCGACCTGAATGTTGATTTTGCCAGCGTCACCTGTGCCAGAGGTGTTGGTACTTATACCTGCTGAGTTTATCACAAAAGAGTTTGCGACCTGAATGTTGATTTCCCCGGCGTTACCTGTGCTATTTCCCTCTGTACTGCTCTTGAGCCCCGAATTTTCAAGCTGAAAAGAATTTGCGTAGATGTTAATTTTTCCAGCGTCACCTGTGCCAGAGGTAGTCGTAATTATACCTACATCTTTCGGTATTTCCAAAGAGCCTGCGACCTGAATGTTGATTTCCCCGGCGTTACCTGTGCTATTTTGCGTCGTACTACTCTTGATCCCCGACTCTTCAAGTTTAAAAGAATTTGCAGTAATGTTGATTTTGCCAGCGTCACCTGTGCCATAGGTGTCGGTATTTATATTTGAAGACTTTATCACAAAAGAGTCGGCGACATTAACGTTGATTTCTCCGGGTTTACCTGTGTTTACCACACGGCTAAAGACACCCAAATTTTCCATCTGAAAAGAATTTGCGTAGATGTTAATTTTTCCAGCATTACCTGTGCCAGAGGTGTCGGTAGTTATACCTGCAGATTTGCTCACCATAGAACCTGCAACATTAATGTTGATGTCTCCGGCGTTACCTGTACTATTTTCCTCCGTATTGCTATTGAGCGCCGATTTTTCAAGAAGTTGAAAAGAATTTGCCAAAATGTTGATGTTTCCAGCGTCACCCTTGCCCAATGTCTGAATGCTCGCGCTACTGTTATTATCAAACGTGATGTTGTTGGCATCCAGCTTAATTTGTCCGGCATTCCCGGAACTGAAGGTGTTAGAGCTGATGTTGGACTGATTGATACCTATATTCTCGCCGACAATGCTGATTTCTCCCCCATTTCTATCACCTAGGGTATCAGCTAGCAGAATTGACTGTTCGGTGAAATTGATGTTATTACCAGCAACTGCAATCGAACCGCCGCCAACTCCTGTGGCATTTACGAACGTTTTCTGTGAAAACTGAATATCTCCAAAACTGGTAATACCTTCATAACCCAACTTCCAACCTTCTGGTACCGGCACGAGGCTCACAACTCCATTGCTGCTTACACTGCCGATTTCAATACGTCCGGATGGTGACTTGAGAACGCCTCCCTCAAGCGACACATTAGCTCCCACCAGTGCCAAGGTTTGCCCCTCCTTCACTTGCAATCCTGTAACGCTAGTGTTAATTGGGGGACGGGGTCCTGTCTTGACAATATTTTCATAATTAATGTCGTGCCCTGGTCCTTTTACCAGAATCGGTCCTGGATTGCTGCCCATATTTAGTCCAATCGGTGCAGTTATTGTCAACAGGGGTAAGTCTTGTGATGGAGTGGCACTGAATTTAGTTCCATCGGCAAAATTTATACTGTTAGCAGTACTTGCAAAGAAAGAGCCGCCAATATTTAATCTGGCATTTGGTCCAAATACAATTCCATTTGGGTTAATCAAAAACAGGTTAGCCTTCCCTAGGGTGCGAATCAACCCATCAATATTAGATATTGACCCACCTGTGACTCGACTAATGATGTTTTGAATGCCAAGCGTATTGTTAAAGAAAGCTTCGCCACCAGTGGGAACAGAAAACTGTTGGAAGCTGTGGAACAGATTAGTGCCAGCAGTTGTTCCACCTGTGATATTGAAGGTCTTGCCATTAATGTTAATGATGGAATTATTGGGTAGAGTGGCGTCTGGGGTAATTTGAGCAGAAGCGCAATTGCACCAGAAAACTGTTGCAATTGGGATAAACCAAGCCCCACAAGTACTCATCCTAAACATTGCACCCTCCAGCACCTTGATTGCAATAACTTCAGTTAAGCATGATTATCTACAACCGTAGAAATCAAGTTTTAAGCTGTATACACGCTCATCCGCACTCATACGCACGCGATCGCGCCTGCGCAGGTGCGTGTACTAATCTAGAAAACTTTTACAAATTTTTTCAATATAAGGTGAAAATTGGGCGATTTTTGAGGTTGAAAAAGCGATTGCACGTGCCTCCTAAGGGAGGAGCTGCGCTAACGCGTAGCGTGTCCCTTTGGGACTCAGCGCAGTGTCAGGAGGGCGATCGCCCTCCTGACACTGCACTTGGGGCGATCGCCCATCACCTGAGCAAAATAAAAACCCCCTTTCCTGTGTTAAGGGGGCGAGGTGTGGTTTCATACTTCTGTAAGCTGTTAATTATTAGTTGCAGACAAACCTAACTTATGCAGTTCCCGCTAAGCTCTAAGCTGTTGTGCCTTTAAGAAAGCACAATTTGGGGGAACCGGATGCCATTGGTGTCAATTTAACGCTTAAAGTTTTACCGCACATTGATTTACCCCACCCCTTAATCCCCTCCCCGATGCCTTGGGGAGGGGAGGTTTTGGCGCTCTTACAAACCGGGGTGGGGTAAAGCCAACGTGGAATAAAGGTTTAAACGTAATTCTTGACACGCATGGCAGGATGCCCACCCTACAAAAATTTGATTTAAATATGGTATGCAAATTACAGGATTTTCAGCTTATTATGCTGTGATATTATCGCCGTCTTGTTGATTAATCATTAATCGCACAACAGATAGCCCTAAAATGATCAGGAATAGCACTAACCCAATTGCGCAAGCATAGCTAATTTCCAAATTGGTAAATGCTTGTTCATATAAATAGTAAACAATTGTTTTCGAGCTATTGCGTGGTCCGCCCTGTGTCATGATGTAAACTTCTTCAAACACCTTGGTGGCAGAAATAGCGGAAATTACGCCAACGAGAGCTATATATGGTTTCATCAAGGGTACAGTGATATCCCAATGCTTACGCACACCGTCTGATCCATCAATTGCTGCGGCTTCGTAGATATCAGTGGGGATGGATTGCAGCCCAGCTAGATAAATTACCATGTAGTAGCCTAATCCTTTCCATATGGTCACAGCCATCACGCTGTACAATGCAAAGCGGGGACTAGTGAGCCAGGGGATTCCTTCTGGGAAAATGCCTTTGAGCAACTGATTGAGTAAGCCATTTTCTGCGTACAGCCATTTCCAGGCAATTCCTGCAACGACCATTGAAATGACTACTGGCGTGTAGTATGCTGCTCGAAACCAGTGCATTAAGCGCAGTTTCTGATTGACTAAAATTGCGAGTGCTAACGGAGCAATGACCAAAATTGGTACGACACCCAGAAGGTACAGCAAGGTGTTAACCAAGGTTTGCCAAAAAACTGGATCTTTCCACAAGCGCTGGAAGTTGGCAAAACCCACCCATTGGGGCATCTGAGTCAAGTCATATTCATAGCGGGTAAAGCTGAGGTAAAACGCTTGCAGTGCGGGCCAAAAGACAGTTAATGCCAAGATAACCATTGCCGGCAGCAAAAACAAGTAAGGAGTCAGTCGCTGTGAGATCAGAACCCAATCTTTGGCTGTCAATCTATTCATAGGATGCTTTTTTTCGTGCTGTTGAGGGATGAATTGCCACCTAATATAAGTGCAAGATGAAAGAGCAAATTGATATTACACAAGCCATTAAGCCTAATTCATGATTGCTAATTTACATGAGAAAGGATGGGAAGTTATTTACCATCGCGCCCACGCTTTACTAGCTGCTCAAATAGCGGGACATTGGCATCCAGAAAAACGCCCCCTGCGTTGGCTGGAGACAATTGCGGCAATTTCCCATCACGACGATTTGGAAAAGGAATGGGAAGGCAATCACCTCACAGAGGCTGGCGCACCGCTAGATTTTACCCTAGACAAGAAAACTGATTTAAACAAGTTGCGGCAACTTGCACAAAATGCCCGATATCGCGGACGATGGGTAGCTATGCTGATTTCCATGCACATGAGCTTTCTTAATGAAGGTAAGCGCGGAGAATCACCAGAATTGGATAGCTTTTTAGACGAACAACTCCAGCATCAAGAGCAATGGCGCAAGGAATTGAATGTTACGAAAGACGAAGCAGCGCAAGCTTACGAGTTTTTTCAATGGTGCGATCGCCTTTCACTCATCCTCTGCAACCACGTCTTACCTGCGGGTGAACGTGCTTTAGAAATTGCGACTCTGCCAGACGGCAACCGCTACGATGTGATAGAGCATACTGATGGGGTAACAGTAAAACCTTGGCCCTTTCTTGAAGAAAAGTTTACTGTCAATGTCGAAGCCACCTACCTAGAGGAATTGAAGTTTGACAGTAACGAAGAACTGACACAAGCGCTTCAGACGGCACCGATAAAAACCTTAGAGTGGACTTTTGTTCGGTAGAATTAGAAGTCATTTATAAAGTAAAGATTAAATTTTAGTAACGTACCATTAAAAATGGTACGTTACTTTGTTTTTAAGTCAATACGCTTGGTGATAAGACCAGAACCCTTATCACAACCACAATAGACTTTTTGCAAAAGTCAAAAAAAAAGAATAATTAACCACAGATGGACACAGATGTAGGCGTAAGCCGTGCCGTAGGCTACACAGATGGAACTCACATGCCGCAATCTTGTCTAATGTAGAGACGCTTTCATTCAGCGCGTCTCTACAGAGAACGCGAATTCCACCAAAAATCCTTAACTGAACCCTATTACCCTATGTATTTACTCGTTTCGCCCCCAAAAAATACCTACTAGGAAAAAAGGTAAAACTAAGGTTAAATTGGGGTTTCCTTACTCTTAACCTTTGATAAAAATAGATAATCTTGTGTTGGAAGGAAGTAAAAAGATTAACTTTATAAATCAAATTTAAGTCCAAGAAATGATAAGGTGAAAGAGATTTAGGACTTATATCAACTTTACTTAATTGCTTATAAATTCCGAAGAACCCCACCCCGGTTTGTAAGAGCGCCAAAACCGCCCCTCCCCGAAGCTCGGGGAGGGGATTAAGGGGTGGGGTTCAGATATCACGGGAATCATAACTAATCAACCGAACCTGATATTACCCAGAAAATTTCCGAAACAACAAATTCACATAGGGGAATTCATGAATTCCCCCTACAAAACGTTTATTTTGCGTAAGTCCTAAGATTGTTAAAAGTCACCGAACTAAGTACAGGAGTGCATAAATCCGTAAAAATTCGAGAGTTGCTTGTAGTAAGAGCAAAGAGCGCTTATTGCCAACTTTTGTTTCCGGCACAGATAACGCTACGAATTTATAAACGTTTGTACTTAAGGATTTCTCAATGGTTCTTCCTCAGCGGGTTATTCAAGAAACCATAGAACGATATAAAACGCGTTCTGCATCTCGCGATCGCAACTTTCATAAACTTTCAGTTGGTTCGGTTCTCAATGTAGACACCCCTGAACGTGTCAACAGGCGTTTAGAGAGAATTGCTCGTAATCCAGTAGCAACTTCAATATTGTCAGGTGCCAAAATCTCCATAGATAATTTATCTACTGAGGAGTTTAATCGCATTGTGCAAGAGCGTATCCTTGGTCAAAGAGATTTAATGAGTATTTCTTACTTAGAATACGGGTTGCGGGTATCGCGGTCTATCTGTCGCATTATTTTACGCAGCCGTAGTGGGAAAGTGATAGGATACGGAACTGGCTGCATGGTTTCCCGTCGTCTGCTACTCACTAACAATCATGTGCTGTCTTCGGTAGAAGAAGCTACGTCAGCTTTGGCAGAATTTAATTATCAAAGCAGTACAGATGGACAGATGTTGCAGTCCTCTGCTTATGAATTAGATCCCACCACTTTTTTTATCACCAATAAAGACCTTGACTATAGCCTAGTTGCTGTTAAAGAAAAACCAGATGGTCTTCCGTTAAGTGAGTTTGGCTGGAATCCTTTGATTGAAGAGCAAGGCAAAGTCATATTAGGGGAATACCTTAACATTATTCAACATCCAGGAGGGGAACCGAAGCAAGTCGCCCTAAGGGAAAATCAATTAGTCGATTTGTTTGATGATTTCCTGCATTACCAAACTGACACAGCACCAGGTTCTTCTGGTTCACCTGTTTTTAATGATCAGTGGGAAGTTGTGGGACTCCATCATTCAGGAGTTCCCAAAATGGATGAGCAAGGTAACTACTTAACGATTGACGGAAGTGTATGGACTCCAGCAATGGGAGAAGACCGCATTGCTTGGGTAGCTAATGAAGGAGTTCGCGTCAGTCGAATCGTTGAAGACATTAAAAAACAGCAAAATCTATCTCAGATTCAGCGCAATTTGCGTTCTCAGTTGTTTGATGAAAGCCAACCACTAAAGCCTACCGTACCTACTTTTAACGACAAGCAACCGATGAATAATAACATAAATAACGGTATTGTTACCTGGACGATTCCTCTTCAAGTTAGTGTGAGTTTTGGACAAGCATCAATCGCTTCATCTGCTCAACCTCCTTCAGTTACGGTAAGTCAAACTCCAGATTCACAAAGCATCGCAACTGGACAACCTGATATTGAACTACCAGATATTGAAGGCGATTCTGAATTACAGGCAGAACTGAGACAATTACAGCGCCTTCGTCAAGGAGAGATTCCTTACTATGATGAGGCTGAAGATAAACGAAATCGTGACACGTACTACAGCGAAATCCTCTCCGAACTCAATTCGTTAAACAAGTCTAAATTGTATAACCGTCTGCAACAGTTGCTGAAAACAACCCACAAAAGACAATTATCATATGACCCTAAACAACATTTATATCCTTGGGTAGATGTGCAACCTGACTTCAAGCTCCGAAGCATTTACTCGCAACTAGAGTTTACACCAGAACAAATCATCAGAGAGGACTTGCAGATAGAAAAAATGCGAGCATTTCGTTTGCAAGAAATCATGCTTAGAGAATCACTCACGACAGCAAAACTCATAGAAAAGGTAGATGTGCTTGAAGCAGATTTACCTTTCAACTGCGAGCATGTCGTTCCACAATCATGGTTTGACAAAGCTATGCCTATGAAAGGCGATTTGCACCATTTATTTGCATGTGAAACACAGTGTAATTCCTTCCGAAGCAATAGTCCCTACGCTGATTTTCCTGACTTTCCAGAAGCAATCCGCAACAATTGTGGGAAATCAGAAGGTAAAAAGTTTGAACCAGGCTTTGGTAAAGGAGAAGTAGCACGGGCAACTCTTTACTTTTTGCTACGTTACCCTGGTTTTATTAATAATTCTAATCAAGAGTATAAACCAGAAAACCTAGAAATATTACTTGATTGGCATAAGAAATATCCAGTGACTGAACATGAAAAACACAGAAATATGGCGATCGCCAGTTCTGATAAGCAAGGTAATCGCAATCCATTGATTGATTTTCCAGAGTGGGCAGACTTAATTGATTTTCGTTTGGGGATTGGCTGAAGTATAGTTTTTTAATTAAATTTATCAGTTGAATTTAGGAAAGCCTATGTTGTTATGACAACACAGGCTTTTTTATTAAAAATTCAAAAAGAGCCATTATCTACCCCAAAAAATAAGTACCCAACTCTTTAATTCGCTCCACCCAAGCCTTAACCTCATCAGCCACTTTATACTTCCATTCAAGTTGGAGTACTTCTCGGGTATGAGAATCGTCAAACACCACGTTATCTTTATTTTCAAATATCGGTGGCTGAAATTTTACCCCAGCAGCCTCCGCCAACAAAGTTGCCATCTGGCTAATACTCAGATTTTCACCTGCTGCAAGGTAGTGTCCTCCTTTCTCGCCTCTTCGCGCTGCAGCAATGTAGCATTCTGCTAGATCTTCAACCTGAATCCATGCCGTCATAAAATCTGGGGGAAATGGCTCATAGCCCCAGTGTGGTTTGCCCGTGATAAACTGCTGAATTCCAAAATCCCAGAACCCACCACGGGTTGGCGATGGACCATATACTGATGAAGGATACACGATAGAGGCGTTACCCCCTTTGCTAATGTATTCCTCTGTCAGTGCATCCTTGATCAAATTTACACCCGATAATGACTCCCCCCATGCTAAATACTTGGGCTTGGCGAAATCTTTTGGCGGAGGTGTTTCTGTTATTCGTCCTCCGTTGGCAGTGGTTAGAGAAAAATTCCCACTCGTTGTGATTACATGAATATCCGCTGAGACTGCGCTTGCGCCGTGTAAAGCTGCTTCCAAAGCGATGCGATCTTTCTCGAATTGAGCCTCTTTGGTCGATTCCGGAGGCATATTCCACGCCACATTAATTATCCTTTTAACATCATGGTTGCGAATTACTGCTTCAACGTCTTCTGCGGAGAATTGTGCTTCTTTAGAGCGGATTATTTCCTTACAAAAGGGCTTGATAGCCTCAGTGTTACTACTTGGACGCACGAGTGCCAACACTTTGAAATCTTGTGTTTGGGAAAGCCTTCGGGACAGCGCTCCACCAACATAGCCGGTTGCCCCCAGGAGCAAGATATTTTTCACTGAACGGTTTTTCTCGTCTGGAACGTCCTTCTCTTTTGACATCTGCTCTAAATTCCATCAAAACTTCAATCAATAAATTAAGCGTCTAACACTTCAGTCCACAATAGAGCCTTACATAATTAAATACTTAGATATGACACAAAAAATTAATTTTTATATTCAAGAATAAAATTTTCTACTTTTCCTACTAAATTGTTTCTCAATGCTAATACCTGTACTAATAGCTTCTAAAATAAAGGCGCTTTGTATCAGCGCCAGCAATAAGTAATGAAATTAAACTCAGCAGGACAGTCTTCCAATCTTGTTGAGTTTAACTCCTGCGATAACTTCATAAATAGGGGAGTAGTGAGTAAATGCGATCGCTCGACAATAATATGGAAGTAGAAAGATGTTATGACCACGATAACACCAATGACAATGGACAATTTTACCGTTCGACCAATGAAGAGGTCAGAATTAGATTTGGTAATTGATTGGGCAGCCGTTGAAGGCTGGAATCCAGGAACTTATGATGCTGAATGTTTTTACCAAGCTGATCAATGCGGTTTTTTCGTGGGGGAGTTGAACAATGAACTTGTGGCAAGTATTTCCGCTGTTGCTTACTCTAAGCACTTTGCCGTTCTTGGCTTTTATATTGTCAAGCCGCAGTTTCGTGGGCGGGGTTTTGGCATGAAAATGTGGAGGGCAGCAATGGCATATCTTGGTACTGAGCGTAACATTAGTTTAGATGGAGTGATTGCCCAACAGGAGAACTACCAGAAATCAGGTTTTCAAATCGCCTACCATCATATTCGTTATGAGGCTGTAGGCGGCGGCGTTGTGCCGTCTGGCATTGTAGAACTCAAAACTGTGCCTTTTGAGAAGTTAGTTGCTTACGATCAACAGCTTTTTCCGGCTGAGCGATCGCAGTTCCTACGACTTTGGATCAAGCAGCCAAACAGTACTGCCTTAGGGGTTGTTAGAGATGGGCATGTTGTTGGTTATGGAGTCATCCGCCCTAGTTATACAGGTTTGCGGATTGGACCGTTGAATGCTGACGATGAACAGATTGCCGAGCAACTCTTACTCGCCTTGCTTGCTTTTGGTTCTGATGCGAGGGTGTTTCTTGATGTGCCAGATGCTAATCCAGAAGCGATTAAGCTGGCTCAACGTTACGGGATGAAGCCAGTCTTTGAAGTCGCTCGGATGTACAATAAAGAAATTCCTAACAAGCCTATAAATCGTGTATTTGCTGTGACAAGCTTAGAAGTTGGTTAGGTAAGTATCATTCGCCAATCAGTCATCTTTTCTAAGGGTTGGTGACAGATTGTAATAGGTCTGTGATGCGCCACGAAAACCCGAATATAGTGGGCAGGATCTGACTGGCAGTGCCCAACGCCCTTCGGGTTCGCCAGTCGCCTAGGTCGGGAGACCCTCCTGCAGCGCTGGTCTCACCAGATACCTCTGTCGGGAAACCCTCCTGCAGCACTGGCTCCCCTACACTACTCAAGATTTTTCATCAATGATGCGCGGATTCCTATATGAGAAAACAAGTAGCGATAAAAATCGAAGTAATTTATTGCCGTTTAGGGTGCGGAATGTGAGAGATTCCCCTTCAAGCCCGAGACTTCACGTTGACCGGGAGGTGGGACATAAAAGGTCGCTCAAAGACTCGGTAGAATACGTAGCCAACCAGTATTGACAATGGAACAGCGATGAGGAACCATTTAACAGCCATGATTGAAGGAGACAACTGGAAGCTCAGTAAGAGTTGATGTACAAGCCATACCACAGGAGCATGTGTGATATAGAGGCTATAGGAAAATATTCCCAGTCCAACGACCCACGGTGATTCTAAAAGTCGCACAGCTGGGGGAAGTGGCTTGTCGTTCATCACAAAGTTGGTGCAGTAAATGAGAAAACATGCTGTCCCCAAGGCAAGAAAATGATGAACAATCCATTCGTCTATTCCTGTTACCAACTCAAATCGCAGCCACTCTGTGATGAAAGCAAGACAAGCAAACACAGCAGCAAGCCTAGACCAAGGTAATGAATTTTTTATCCGTATCAAAGATGGTTTTTGAGAAAAACTGATTTCTGCTGCAGCCATTCCCAAAGCAAAAAGACCCAAAAACCAGGGGTGGATATTTTGCGAGGCTTCACCCAATAGATAGTTAAGTGTAATTCCACCCAAGAAGGCGATCGCTACCGTATACAATAACCCTAAACGCCGCCATATCGGTATTAACAAGATGGCAAACACAAAATAGATTTGCCACTCCACTGCGATCGTCCATGTTGGACCATTAATTTTGTTGATATGTAAGCCAAAATTTTGAATAAGTAGAAGATAAACAACCACATCATGAAAGGAAAAGGTAGGAGAGAATAAACCTTTCAAAATATGCAGTCTTTCATTATCCCAACCTAAACCAGAAATTTGCTCTATCCAAAGTATCAATATACTCATCAAGATGCATAGGAACAGAGCTGCGTAGTAAGGTGGTACGATTCGCCGAATTCGTCGCTTAAAGAAACCTAGTAAACCTCCTGAAAAATATCTTTTATCAGAACGAACCACCGGAAGCATCAAACAGTAGCCGGAAAGAACAATAAAAATGACAACAGCAAAAATTCCATATCTTAGGAACTTTGTCATCGGTAACCAAAGCAAGGCAGGTTGTAAAGCTTGAGTGAGGTTGGGGTCCCAGCAGTGAACTAGCACTACATAGAGAGCCGCCAAACCTCGGATGCCGTCTAAGTAAGCCAGGCGGAGTCGCCCCTTACTGGGTTTTTCATAATATATATTATTTGAATTATTTGAAGTATTTGAAGGATCACGAATTTGATTTTGATTCATTGATAATAGGGAAGTAACGAAAGGTTAAAAATGAAATTTTGGACACAGAACAATAATCGTCAGCACGATTTTCTGAAAATGGGTTCATGCTATTTCCGAGGAATTTGATTTCCTCAAAAGCAAGATATTAATGAAAAATGTTTCTGCAACTTAATGTCAGAAAATGGCTGATTCAGATCAAGCTTATTGTCCTGACTCAAATAGCACTACTAACAAAGCTATGTCGTTAACAATCATGCTTAATATTCTGATTGCACAGATAAAAGCTTTCTCTCAATTTAAACAAAACCTTGAAGACGAGTCGTCATTACAAGGTAGGAGAACAGCCTACAAACATGACTCCTGCAATAGCAGGTTGCTACATAGATATATAAGTGTTAACGACTTATGCAGATGTTATGCCTTAGGGTAAAACTACGTCTGTTACTACCAATGGCAAATGAGTTCCGAAGCCACTTGAGCCCTTTTTGAGACGGACGGCAAACTTCTGCTTCAGGCAAAGTTCTACAGCTTTTGCCCTATAGAAAATGAACTTCTGTATTGAACTAAATACAGATGCTCATACATAAATTCACATCTTTAATAATGTGAAGTTGCGCTACTCTTCCTTGAAGCTGCACTCTGCGCGTTGACAGCACTCGCAAGTAAAAATCGTCACTAACTTGCGCAATCCTGTATTAAATCGTGCTTTGTTCAAGCTTTCTCTTGGAAGGCTGGATAGAGTAGAAGCAAGACCTCTAATATTTAAAATCAGGGGGGAGTTAAACCACCAGGAATTCTTACGGCGGGGACTCTCTGAAGTACTAACTCATACTCCACGAAAAGAGTTCCCTTTAGTAGGGGTTGCTGGATGTGAGCCAGAAGGATTGAGCGGATAAAGCCTAGCTTAAACATAGAAATTACCTCTGAGCTTCCATCGTGCATTTTGCCAATTGCGGCACATACGCACTCATTTGCAGCTACTTTGACATTAGACTTTTCACAAAAATCTTGATTCGATTTTTAGAACCATAGATCAACGAGTGTAAAGCGCTTTCCTCTATTGTACCCACAAGCCAGATTTTCCCTTTCTTCTGCTCTATTAATAGAGGAATAGGAGGAAATAGTGCGAGAAAGAGGCGATATATAGAAACTAACTACTTGCGGTTATCAATATACATCATTAAATGTAGTCAAAGATATCCACTTTTGCTAGCAGCCTAATGTTTTCACTATTTAGATACACATTAACATTGAAGCCAACATAAATAGCAATAGTTTTTAAAGTATTTCATAGAAATTTTACCTAAAAAAGTAAAACCTTTATAAAGTCTTGATAAAATGAAAAACTGGTTATAAGTAAAACTACTTTACTTTATGTTTATTATGAATAATTTCCTATTGCCCCTCTTGTCAAGTTAGGTTAAAGGGGACTGATTTTGAGCATTAAATTATAGGCAATTGCTATAAGAAATACCTCTATCAGTAGTCAGAGTTAATTCATCAGTGCTAAATGCTGAGGAATGAATGTTAAAAATTTCCGCTTGTAGTTTTTACTCAGCACTCAACAGTGTGTACTCATGAACATATCCCACTTGTTGACGAGGCTATGAAAGCGACATTTCCTAGTACAATCAGATTGTTAAGTTTTATATTGCAGTGCCAAGCAGCAAGAACTGCCAAGCACAAATCTGTCATTTCCAGAGCTACCACATAAGCTCTAAACTGGATAACGGTAAAGAGAGGATTTACACAATGGCATTTGAACTTCCCCCATTACCATACGACTACAACGCTCTAGAGCCATTCATCTCGGCTCAGACCCTACAGTTCCATCACGACAAGCACCACGCTGGTTACGTTACCAACCTTAACAAGCTTGTCGAGGGCACAGAACTTGCTGACAAGTCATTGGAAGAAGTCATCTTGGCGACCGCTAATGACTCGTCTAAAGCTGGTATCTTCAACAATGCGGCTCAAGTATGGAACCACACCTTCTACTGGCATGTTTTGAAGAAAGACGGTGGCAGTCCCTCTGGGGAATTAGCTGAAAAAATCAATGCCTCCTTCGGTAGCTTAGATGAATTCAAAAAACAATTCAAAGAAGCTGGAGCAACCCAGTTTGGCAGTGGTTACGCTTGGCTGGTGGTAGAGAACGGTCAACTGAAGGTTGTGAAAACACCCAATGCTGCTAACCCGATCACGAGCGGTCAAACTCCTTTGTTAACCGCTGATGTGTGGGAACATGCGTACTATCTGGATTACCAAAATCGTCGTCCAGACTACCTGCAAACTTTCGTAGACAGTCTGATTAACTGGGACTTTGTTGCTGAACAGTATGCCAAAGCAGCCAAATAAGCTGGCAAAACTCCCCTGCAAATAAATTTTTATATAGCTTAATTCTGTTGGAACAGACTCGAAAACCAAAATTTTAGTCGGTTCTAACTAACTCAAGCTATGAGCCAGGAACCTCAGTTCCTGGCTGTTTTTTCAAAACAACCAATGACTAAGGAGGCGGAATGCTGTTCATGGTCATCGAGCACTTCAAGAACCGTGATGCCGTGGCGGTCTATCGGCGGTTCCGGGAGCAAGGGCGGATGATGCCCGAGGGTTTGAATTACGTTGGCAGCTGGGTTGAAGCCAACGCGCGACCGTTGTTTCCAACTGATGGAATGCGACGACCTGCGCTTGTTGCAGCAGTGGGTGTTACAGTGGCAAGACCTAGGCGAATTCGATATCGTACCTGTAGTCCCATCGAAGGAGACAATGGAGACGATAACCGCAATGCTTTGATGACCTTTTTATCTTAATCAGCGACATCAAACAACCAGATACTCATCTTGTGATGATTATACTGGGTGGCTTAATCTGGGTGGAATGACTTTTAGGCAAAGCCCATCGAAAATCTACAAATGAAAAAGGCATATGGATAGCACAAACTTAGCGCAATATATAGAAGCAACTGGCAGTATTGCCAAACCTTGGTTATTGGTGCAACTGCGACTGAAAAAACTTCAAGAACGTCAAGCGACACTTTCAGAAAATGAGTATGCTCAACAGTTAGAAGATATTCACCAAGACTTAATGAATTTGGGGGAATGGTGGCGCGGTATGGAAGATGAGGTATTTTAAAGTGAGGACTTAGGAGTTATGAGTTATTAACTCCTAAATCCTGACTTCTAACTTGAATTGATGGCGGTGTTTTGACAAATGGATTATAAAGATGCTGGAGTTGATGTTGAGGCTGGTCGAGAGTTTGTAAATAAAATTCGTAATTTGGTTCACAGCACCTTTAGACCGGAAGTCATTGGTGGATTGGGTGGCTTTAGTGGTGGCTTTCAACTACCAAGTGGTTACAAGGAACCTGTTTTGGTTTCTGGGACTGATGGTGTGGGGACAAAGCTGAAAATCGCTCATGCTCTCAATCGTCATGACACCGTAGGCATTGATTTGGTAGCAATGTGCGTCAACGATGTGTTGACATCTGGCGCAGAACCGCTGTTTTTTTTGGATTATCTAGCGACAGGTAAACTAAACCAAGAGCAGCTCACTCAAGTAGTTGCAGGTATAGCGTCTGGGTGTCAGCAGGCAGGTTGTGCTTTACTAGGAGGAGAAACCGCAGAAATGCCGGGTTTTTACCAGGTTGGTGAGTATGACTTGGCTGGATTTTGTGTAGGAATTGTGGAAAAAAGCCAGATGCTGGATGGTTCGCTCTTACAAGTGGGAGATGTGGCGATCGCACTCGCTAGCACTGGCGTACACAGCAATGGCTTTAGTTTGGTTAGGAAAATTGTCAGCGAAAAAGAATTTTCGTGGAGCGATCGCCTAGAAATATTTGGTTCACAAACATTAGGTGAAGTTTTCCTCACACCCACGCGTATTTACGTCAAACCCGTACTTGCTGCGCGTCAAGCGGGATTGGAAATTCATGGTATGGCTCATATCACGGGTGGAGGATTGCCAGAAAATTTACCTCGTTGTTTGGGTAAAGGTCAAGCGATTAAGATTTCGCGCGATTGGTCTATCCCACCACTATTTCAGTGGTTGGCGGAAGTTGGCTCAGTGACCCCACAAGCTATGTATAACACTTTCAATATGGGGGTAGGATTTGTGCTGCTAGTACCTCCGCTTCAGGTACAGCAAGCAATCACCTACTTTGATTCACAAAATATAACAGCCTTTACAATTGGTGAGGTAATCACTGGCTCCGGTGAATTAATTGGATTGCCAATATAAGTGATAATATTTATACACTATAAAATTGATTCTTTCTTGTGTTTTAAAGTGCTTATTTGCCCTATTTTAAATATTTACTAAATATTTGCCCCGGTAGCAAAATGTGGGTTTAACGGGCATTAGTTGCAACATTTCTTACTTTTGCTTATAAAACTAATCGAAAATACGCATGATCGTTAGCCTTTGAATTTGCTAACGTAGTCTTAACATATTGAAAAATTTTGCCAATGATGCCCAGGAAATAGCTACCAACACTCATTTGCGGTGCTGGTATGTTCTGGGCTCTTAGTGTCGCATATTTCAGTGTAAAAAATTACCTAATACAGAAAAGAGGGGGTTATGACAGTCGATATTGTTGAGGTATCTACCTCTACCGAACAATTAAAGCAAGTATTCCAAAGCATTCATGCAAAAAGTTGCCCGACGTCTTTCAACTTTCATATGCACACCGTCTATTCAGATGGCAGGTTGCAGCCGAATGCATTGATGGAGCAAGCTGTCACCATTGGTCTAAAAGGGCTTGCAATTACTGACCATCATAGTATAAGTGGCTACCTAGCAGCTTTAGACTGGTTGGAAAACTGGAAGTGGAACAACCCAGGCGCAAACGCTCCTCAGCTCTGGAGTGGCGTAGAAATTAATGCCAATCTTTTAAATATTGAAGTTCATATTTTGGGTTATTCTTTCGAGGCAGAACACCCCAGTATGAAACCATACATCCAAAGAAAAATTACTACAGGTGAAGAATATCAAGCAGCTAACGTAATTGCTGCCATTCAGAAAGCAGGGGGACTGGCAGTACTAGCTCACCCAGCTCGTTATAGGCGATCGCATTTTGACTTGATTCCTGCTGCTGCACAAGTGGGTATCAATGGCGTTGAAACTTTTTATGCCTACAACAACCCCAACCCTTGGAAACCTAGTGCCGTAGAATCGATGCAGGTGCAACAATTGGCTAGTGAATACGGTCTTTTGAACACCTGCGGTACCGATACTCACGGTTTAAACCTGCTTCAGCGGTTGTAAACATGGAGTTTAGTCTTTTAGCAATACTCCTGGTTCAACAAACCAGGGGCTAAAAACAGATGATTATATTGGATTTGAGATTATCGATTGTAAAAGTTAGAGTTAGAATTCTGCTAAATTATTGCTGAAATTGGGATAATAACCAAGCACCAACTTGCGTTTGATTCATTTCACGAGTACGGCGGAAAGCTTCTTCCAGAAGAGATATTGCTAACTCAGGTAGAACTTGAGACTGAGTAATTTTCCGACTACCACCATTTTCTACAGCAAAAGCAATAACTTGAACATTTTGTACATCTATAATCCAATATTCACCTACTCCTAATTCCTCATATAATAGACGTTTATCACCTTTATCATCTGCAAGAGAAGTATTTGCAATTTCAATAACCAAATCAGGGGCAGGATAGATATCAAGGTGAATAATGGAAATACCCCAAGGAATGACATCAGCATTCTTGCCAATATAATATGATACATCTGGTTGAGCATCATCAAAGCCAGTTTTCCGATAGGTACAATTATCCCTGCCATTGAGATTAATCGCTTTTATAGTGGCAAACAGGTTAACAGCAAAGATAACAACTGTATGGTCTCTTGAATGATCCGAACCTACTGGTGGCATTTCAATCCTCATTTTGCGGTTGTAGTAATAGCTCTTAGCTTTTTCATATGCTGGATTTTCGATTATCTGAGTATATTCATTCCAAGTGGCTGCTACCCATGTGTCAGTTGGTAATTTTGTTTGTAGGTTACTCATAAATCAACAAAGTGGATTAAGGCTCTTGTTATATTGTGTCTTGAGCAGCATCTTCAGAGAAATTTTAACCCACAACCTCTTTCATAACCTCAAGGAACGTCCGCAAAACTGGTAATAGCTCATCTTGTCGCCAGACTGCGACTAGCTCCACCTCTGCGTTTAATGTATTGAGAGTAATGTAGACAACCCCTGTCCTGTGAATATTACGAATCGATGCAGGAGCGAGAGAAACACCCAAACCAGCAGAGACAAGACCAAGAATTGTCTGCTTTTGGCTGGCTTTTTGCACTACTTTAGGGGTGAAACCTGCCTGTTGAAACAAACTAATGCACTGGTCGTAGTAGCCAGGTTCTAAGTGACGTGATACCAGAATGAAAGACTCGTTAGCCAACGTAGGTAACGCTAACTCTGGCTGAGCTGCGAGCGGATGAGTTTCTGGCAATATCACGACAAGTGGCTCTCGTAGGATTGGTTCAAGGGTTAAGGTGGCGTCAGGTATAGGCGGAATCATTAAACCGAGGTGGATTTGCTGCTCTTGCAGCGCCTGTACTTGAGCAGTCGTTGTCATTTCCTCTAATTCCAGTTCCACGCGTGGAAAGCGTTCTCGAAAAATCCTCAAAGCTTTAGGTAAAACGCTATAGGTAGCAAAACCAGAGAATCCTACCTTCAGCCGTCCACTCTCTCCCTGAGCCACTTGCCTTGCTATCTCCACAGCCTGAGCAGCTTTTAACAGAATCTGGCGTGCTTCCACCAAAAAAGCTTTTCCTGGTTCCGTTAACTGAACTCGGCGCTTAGTACGGTGAAACAAGAGTACGCCTAATTCATCCTCCAATTGGCGGATTTGCTGGCTTAGAGGTTGCTGAGTCATGTGCAGGCGTTCTGCAGCTCGACCAAAGTGCAGATCTTCTGCCACAGCAACAAAATAGCGTAAATGTCGCAGTTCCATTTGAATCTTTTAAGTGTTAATTGCCTATAAAAAATGTGTTAGACAGTGAGAAAAATAGCATTTATATTAATAATTAACAACGTAGATGAGCAACCAACTAGCATCAATAATATATTTTTTATTGATAATGAATAACTATTTATAACTACAAATGCACACACATTAATAGAAATAAATTATCTGTGTCCATCTGTGTCCATCTGTGGTTATTTTTTCAAAAATTCTTTTTTACAGACATTAAATATTCAAAAAAGCTAATATTTAGGAATTTAATTTCATGACAGACGACACTAGTCCCGATTGGAAAAATGCTGCTTTGCTTACTATAGATGTGCAAAATTCTTTCGCACTACCGGGAGCTTCTGCAGAAATTCCTGGCACATGGGAAGTGATACCCAATATTCAGCAATTAGTCCAAGCATTTAGACAAAATGGTAAACCAATTATCCATGTTGTCAGGATTTATCTACCTGATGGCTCAAACGTTGATTTATGTCGCAGACAAGACATTATAAACGGCAAGCAGGCTGCAATACCTGGTACTGAGGGAGTAGAGCTTGTAAACGAATTAAAACCATCAACTCAAATCATGCTTGATGTAGATAAGCTCATTTCTGGAGCGTTTCAATCAATTAGTTATCGTGAATGGATCATGTACAAATCAAGATGGGGAGCTTTTTATCAAACCTCTCTTGAAAAACATTTACGTGAGTCTTCCGTTAACACTTTAGTGGTTTGCGGATGTAACTTTCCTAACTGCCCACGCACCACAATTTATGAGGCAAGTGAACGAGATTTTCGAGCCGTTTTCATACCGGATGCCACATCTCAAGTTTACGAACGAGGTTTGCAAGAGCTAAGGAATATTGGCGTGAGTTTGGTGAGTGCTGAAGAGTGTATTGCTATTATGCAAACCGTAAAAATATCCTGTAAAAACTTTCATCAATGAAGAGAGTCTGACTATGAATTTGGAATTTAGCACGAATACTTTTGAAAAAGAGAAGATTCTTTTAGCTGGTAGGGAAGAATATATCATTCGAGGAGGACGCCATCTTTTTCCGCTTTTACCTAAAGCTTTTGAAGAGATTCATCAAATTGGAGTGATTGGTTGGTCATCTCAAGGTCCTGCTCAAGCACAGAATTTAAGAGATTCTCTGGGAGGTACTAATATTAAAGTCAAAGTAGGTCTTCGGAAAAATTCATCTTCTATTTCATTGGTAGAAAAAGATGGATTTACTAGAGAGAATAACACATTAGGAGAAATGTATGAAGTGATTTCCGAGTCAGATTTATCAATTCTTCTCATTTCCGATGCTGCACAGGCGGAAAATTACCAGCAGATTTTTGAGGCTACACGTTCAGGAGCCACACTTGGATTGTCTCATGGATTTTTGCTCGGACATTTGAAAAACATTGGTGAATCTTTCCCTGAAAATATTAATGTAATTGCTGTTTGTCCTAAAGGAATGGGACCTTCAGTCAGGCGACTTTATGAACAAGGAAAAGAAATTAACGGAGCAGGGATTAACTCCAGCTTTGCAATTCATCAGGATGTCAATGGAAAAGCAACAGATTATGCACTTGGATGGGCAGTTGCAATTGGTTCTCCGACAATATTTCAAACGACTCTTGAATCAGAATATAAGTCTGACATTTTTGGAGAAAGAGGAATCCTTCTGGGAGCAGTTCACGGCATTGTAGAAAGTTTATATCGCTGGTTTCTTCATCATGAATACTCTCAGGAAGCAGCTTATGTAAATTCTGTAGAGTTGCTCACAGGAACAATCACCAGGATGATTTCTAAAAACGGAATCTTATCTGTTTATGAATCTCTAAATCATGCAGACAAAGAAACCTTTAAGAAAGCTTACTGTGCTGCTTATCATCCAGCCTTTGAAATTTTAATGGAAATTTATGATGAAGTTGCTTCTGGAAACGAAATTCGCAGCGTCATTCAAGCAACTCATCGTCATCACCGTTACCCTATAGGAAAAATTGACGGCACACAAATGTGGCAAGTTGGCATTAATGTTCGTGCCAATAGACAACCCGAAAAATTTGCCATTCATCCTGTCACTGCTGGAGTTTATATCGCTACTATGATGGCTCAAGTAGACTTACTGAAGGAAAAGGGACATCTTTATTCTGAAATTGTCAATGAATCCATCATTGAAGCTGTGGATTCTCTAAACCCTTATATGCATCAAAAAGGAGTTGCTTTTATGGTTGACAATTGCTCTATCACAGCACGGCTTGGAGCTAGAAAATGGGCACCACGATTTGATTATGTATTATGCCAACAGGCTTTCACTGCATTGAATGATGAGAAACAAGTAGATGAAAGACTATTTGACAACTTTTTGAGGAATGACATTCACCAAGCTTTCTCAGTTTGCGCCCAGTTACGACCTTCTGTTGATATTTTTGCATAGAATATAGCAATCTTAAATCATTGGTGAACAACAAGATTCCCGACTTCTTTAAGAAGTCGGGAATCTTTGAATTTTGAATTACTTAAAACAGTGAACAGTGACCAGTGACGCCTGCTATGGTGGGGGATTTAAACCCGCCCTCCGGGTATCTCCTTCGGAGACGCTTCGCGAACGCCACTTGCTCTACTTGGGGAAACCCCAAGACCGCAGTGGCTCACCACCAACGCTCTCTGGTCCAATTGGTGGGGGACTTAAACCCTGCGGATGAAACTGATAACTGATAACTGATAACTGGTAACTGTTAATATGGTGGATAATCATCTTCATCAGGGTAAACGTAGGAACTAGAAACCCCCGCCATCTCCATCCGAGGTGTTTCTGGTTTCATCGTTTCCTTACCAAAGTCCTTATGCTCTTCAAAAGTCTTACAGATAATTTCAGACTCTTGCGAGTCGGAACCAATCAGGTACTGTGTTAAGGTGGCGACTGTGGGATGTTTATAGTCCACAGTTGAAGCTACTAAAACTATATTCGGTTCAATTCCTCTTTCTTCACAGTTAATAATGGGGGAGAAAATCCCGTGGGCGTGGAATAGCGCACCTTTTGGTGTGAGAGGCTGCTTGCGGTATCCAGCATAAGCCTTTTCTAGTTCAGCAAGGAACCCACCAGTGACCCTACCTTGTTGGTATTCACAGTAAGCTTTACTGAAACTTGCTCCGGCTGCTCCATTTACAGTAAGCTGTAGCGGTAATTCATGTAAGAAATTTTTATCTTCTCCTACTAAATAAATTAAATAGCGAGTAAATGTTTTAAATTTAAGTTTGTCTGCTAAAAAAGCATCGTAATTGTCTTTGAGTGTACCCAATTTTACTCCAGTTTCCCGGTCTTTGACAGATAACGGTCCCCGACGGACTACGACTAACCGTGGAGTGGTGGTCATATACACCGTTTCGACTCCGGAGCTAAATTCATGCTCCATTTGCTGCCAATTGTCATCGGGCTGAAAGCCCACAGCGTGGGCGTTATCCAGCTTAATTGCCAAACCGTGAGGTTGTAAGCCATTTGTGCCATAGCGAGGATTAATCATCTGACACCAAGGGAGTACTTGAGAAGCTGGTGCGTTGTACTTCTCGTCCTCAAAGTCGAATTTTGCAGATGGTTTCATCGTCTTAGGCGGTTGTCAATGTTTTGCAGATCAAGTTTACACGGTTTAGCAATGCTTGGGACTTCGATGCACTTAGTGGCTTTAGACACAATTGGTCTAAAACTGAGAATACTCTATCACTTTATTCAAGAAGTCACGCACAATCTAAACCTGATTTTAACAACTGCCTGTCAAAGCGCCCATGTAGAGTATTTTTAGTGGGGATGGTTCAAAGGGGTGTAGGGGTATAGGGGTATAGGGGCGACTTTTTGAACGTGGGATTGAAACAACGACGCTCCGAAGTTTGCCCGGAGGGAAACCAACGCCAGTCACCTGGGCGTGGGAAACCTGCCTGCATCGCTAGCGCTCCTCCTTGCAACTTCTCTCTTGTCGAAACGCGCCTACAAGGGTTGATACAAATCTTTTTTTCTTAGTGGGCGACCGAACCACCCCGCCCATGATTTTCTTCCCCCCCCCACACCCTTACTCCCCTAGTTTTGTAATATGCTACAATCAGTTGAATAAACCCGATTTCTAAGAAACCGGGCTTTTAATATTTGTGGCATTCGGTTGAAAATGAACAGCAGGGGCAAACTATTGAGATAATCGCTGCTGGTAATAGTCAACAATTTGTTCTGTGACTTCAGAAACGCTCAAACCATCAGTTTTAATTTCAACAGCATCTGGTGCTTTTTTTAAGGGGGAAACTTTACGCGTGGTGTCTTTCCAGTCGCGTTCAGCGATGTCCTTTTCCATCTGCTCTAAACTCACTTCAGGTTGACCCTGTTTTTTAAAGTCTTGCATGCGGCGACGTGCACGTTCACTGACAGAAGCGGTTAGAAAGATTTTCAGTTCGGCATCAGGGAATACGTGAGTACCTATATCCCGTCCTTCTGCAACCAAACCACCTTTTTTCCCCCAGCTATGCTGTTGTTTAACCAGTGCTTGACGCACGGCGGTCTGTGCTGCTACTGCTGAGACTTTAGATGTCACCTCTAGAGTGCGGATTGCTTGTGTAACATCAGTCCCATTAATCCAAACCCGCATCGGTGATTGCAAGTTCTCGGTAGGAGTCAGTTCAATGACACACCCGTTGGCTAATTCAGCGATCGCACACTCATCGTCAAGGGCAATTCCCTTTTGCAGTACCAGCCAAGTGACAGCGCGGTACATTGCTCCTGAATCTAAATACACTAAACCTAGGTTTGCCGCTACTTGACGAGCAACAGTGGATTTTCCAGCTCCTGCTGGTCCATCTATAGCGATGATCGGCTTGCGATCGCGCAGAATAGTATTATCAATCAAACGTGTAGAACCTAGGCGAGCGGCGATCGCGAGCATTCCTTCCTCCTGAATTTTTTCTTCTATAAGCATCAACGTATTTGGTTCAACCAACTCAATATATTCCACTAAGACAGAACTAACCATTGCCACTTCTTGCTGCACCACTGCTATAAGCGCTTTTGCATCGCGTTCTCCTGCTTTGAACGCCGCTTGCGCTTTCAGCAAGCCGCCATACAACACTGCTGCTTGCTGCTTTTGTGTTGCGGTCAAATATTGGTTGCGAGAACTTATGGCAAGACCAGATGCTTCTCGCACCGTAGGACAAGCAACAATTTCGATTGGAAAATTCAAATCAGCGACTAGCCGTTTAATAATGGCAAGCTGCTGACCGTCCTTTTGACCAAAGTAGGCTCGATCAGGCTGTACTAAGTTGAAAAGCTTAGTCACAATCGTCGCTACACCCTGAAAGTGACCCAGCCGAGAACGACCACACAAGCCAGATATCATAGCAGATGGTGGGATAACTTGTGTAACTTTTAATTCTTGTATATTCTTCTCGGCAACTCCTACCTCTTCCGGAGTAGGAGCAAAAATTGCATCTACCCCTGCTTGTTCACAAAGTAATTCGTCCTGGTCAAAAGTGCGAGGATAGCGTTGGTAATCTTCGTTTGGAGCAAATTGCAGCGGATTAACGAAGATACTCACAATCACCGTGGCATTTTCGTGCCGCGCCCGTTGAATCAAGTTTAAATGACCTTCGTGCAACGCTCCCATTGTCGGAACCAAACCAACTGCTGTCTTTGATCTACCAGTCACCTCAAATGGCAACGGCTGCGCTTGATCCACAAGCTGGTTTTCAAAACGGTGTTTAGCTAAATAGCAGCGTAAAGCTGCGACTGTTCTCAACAGGCGCACAAAAATACCCCTAGTTTTCTCTAGCTCTCCCCGTTAGTTTATATCTGAAAGCGAGGAAGAGACCAGCAACTAGGGGAACGAGGATAATTCGTAATTGATAATTCGTAATTCGTAATTACTAACGAGTGGGACGAATTACGAATTACGAATTCTACCTACCCAGGATTTCTACCCGCACTGGTGCAACGCCACTGCCCATCATTCCCAAAATCCGTGCGGCGGCAACAGAAAGGTCAATAATTCGACCACGAATGAAGGGTCCTCTGTCATTAATCCGCACCACTACAGAACGACCATTGCGGGTGTTGGTAACGCGGACTCGCGTACCAAAGGGTAAGTGGCGATGGGCAGCTGTTAATCCTTCTGGATTAAACCTCTCACCGGTGGCGGTACGATTGCCAGAACCATCATATCCGTAATAAGAAGCCATACCTTTAGCGCTGGCTATCACTTGTCCGGCAATCTGTTGTGGCAAATTTGGTAGAGATATTGGCGATGATTGCTGGGGTAAATTGGCAATTTCGTTCATGGGAGATGCATTGCCTATGAGTCTGCGCAAGCGATTTGTTGCTTGCAGTGCATCTTTTGCTCGATCATTGGTTGTATCTGCAAGCCGTGTATCGCCATCGATTTCCACGATTTCTTCGCCATTTGCCTTGATGATATAGCGACCTTGTGGCGGTTGCTCACCAAGTTGGTTGTTTTTCTGCTGGCTCTCATTGGCTGTGGATTCGCCTCCTGCTTTCCAACTGACTGTAATCTTGCTGGCGTCCACCTTGTCCCAGATCAGCTGGTTTATCCTAGCTGCTACAACTGTTGCCCTCTGAACTGGGTCATCTTTGGTAGAGTTAGCCTGGTTATTAATATCCACGCTTGCCCCAATTGATGCTACCTTCGTTGGGCTGCTTGCATTTGTACTGACAAGCTGTGCGCCGTTCTCGTTACCAAATGCACCCATTTTTGTCTCTGAACTGGCAACTGACTTGTCACCAACAAAGGTAAGAACGGGGATGTTGCGAATATAGAGCGTTGCCGCCTGACGCCCTGCCACTTGATGAGTATGAATTTCAGTCATCACAGCAGCATCTGAAGCAGGGTTCTCTGCTGGGGATTTATACTCTCCTACTTTCACCACATCACCAGAGGCAATAGGTAGCGAAGATGGAGCCGTTTTCTTGGCCGTCTGAGCGCGACCTACTGACGGTATCCCAAGAACAGTAGAAAATAGAGCGACAACAGTCCACAAATGTTTTTGATTCATGCGTCCGATATTAAAGCGACTGAAGAACAAAAGTTCCATAATTGGCGGGATTTTGCACCACTGATGAGTGACATATCCCTAAAACTCCAACTCGTTCTGCTTTCACTTTTTGCTTTTAACTGCAACAGACTACCACGAACTTATAGCGTTGGGGATCGGGGATCTAGCGTAATCCTTGGTAAATTTATCAAATTCAAACTCACTTTTTAAGCCCAAAACCTTACTCAAAAGAGCTTTTTGGCTGTGTAACAGTTTTTTGTTTGATTAAAAATTTTATTATTAAAACCTAACAATATTTGGTAATTAAATTGTTCAGGGTAGCGTACGCGCTTGTCTATAAAGAGAATTAATGGTATCTGCTTTCAACAGCGGCTTATACTACCATACTTTCACTTAATTTCCAGTAGTTCTACTTGAACAATAAGTTTAAACACAAAATCAATATTTTTAGTGATTTTGATAACTAGATATAAACTATATGTTAAGTATCCTTTGCTAAGTACTAGCTTTTAAGCCCTTTTTCAGGGTTTGTTTGCAAGCAATGACCCAGTTTTCGCTTCAAACATGACAGCAGTATTCAAGTTAACTTTAAAATCATTATAATTTTTAACTAGCTGGATATTAGATGACTCATAATATGCATACTTGTTAAACCTTATTTAAAATTTAGTAAAATAAATTACATACTGTCTAAAGTGACAAAACAGGAGGCTAGATGTTACTTGCATGAATAATTTTTACCGTCCAAGCAAAATCCCTGAGCAGAATATTAACTAGATTCGCGTATGCAAATCGAATACATCAAAATTTGTCAAGGATAGAAGAAAAAGCGTAATTTTTCACACTCAACTGTCAGCTTCATGGCAAAGCAAGAAGATTCACAATTTCAATCTTTTGTTGAGGACTTGCATTCAAAGTACCAGTCCTTAAGGGATGGAACTGTAGCAAACTACATTCCTGAACTAGCAAAAGTCAATCCAGACTTGTTCAGCATTTGTATCGCTACCGTCAATGGCGATGTTTACGAAGTTGGGGACTACAATCAGCTATTTACGATTCAATCGATTTCCAAAGTGTTTGTTTACGGACTGGCGCTTGAGGATCATGGACGAGATTATCTTTTGACAAGAGTAGGTGTAGAACCGACAGGAGACGCATTTAACGCAATTGTCCTCGATGAGAAATCGAAGCGACCATACAACCCAATGGTCAATGCGGGGGCGATCGCAACCACAAGCTTAATCAAAGGGTCGGATGTAACCGAACGTCTCAACCGGATGCTGGATATGTTCCAACGATACACTGGCCACAATGTGTTCGTTGATATTTCAGTATTTACCTCAGAACGCCTCACAGGACATCGTAACCGTGCAATGGCACACTTAATGCTCAATTTTGGCATGATTGACCAAAATATCGATGAGGCGCTAGACCTTTACTTCCAACAGTGTTCTGTCATGGTGAGTTGCCATGATTTAGCAGTGATGGCGGCTACCTTAGCGAACAAGGGTATCAACCCGATTACAGGAAAACAAGCCGTGGATAGCCGTTACGTTAAAGACATTCTGAGTGTGATGTACACCTGTGGAATGTATAATTTTGCAGGCGAATGGGCATATAAAATTGGTATTCCGGCAAAAAGTGGAATTTCTGGCGGAATTATCGCTGTTATACCAGATAAGATGGGAATTGGAGTGTTTTCTCCACTACTCGATTCACGCGCTAACAGTGTTCGAGGGGTTAAGGTTTGTGAAGAGCTTTCGCAGCAGTTTGGTTTACATTTGTTCGAGTGTGCAAGCAATAGGTTAAATTTTGGTAGTTATACCAAGTTGCGTTCAAACATGTCATTCTGACCGAACGCGAGTGCGTGCCGCAGGCATAGGGAAGAATCTTGCAAGATGCTTCGCTTCACTACCGTTACGCTCAGCATGACAACTTGTCTCTATGACTGCAACTTGGTATTAGCATATAAGAAAAATGCGATCGCTTTACGGCGATCGCATTTTGGCATGGCACTCTAGTTTTTTAGATGATGGTGGTATTAGGTTTTTAAGCTCCTAAAAAAATAATCATTTCGTTGCGTTTTAGCAAAGACAGGCTATCCGTACATTTCTCGTTGTTTGCTACTGACAGCGCTCCTTCGAGTCCTGTGGTAGTGTAATAAGAAGTAAAAGGCTGACTGGTGTAGGGCGCACCGGAAAAACGCTTCGCTCGCTCCATCCAACCGCACAGCTTTATAAAGATTAGAGCTATCTGTGAGCTACTCAATGTTTGGGACAGCTAAATTAAGCTTTTCCAGCCGCCTCAATATTAACCAAATTAACCAACCGTTAACCGCTAAAATCCTCAAATTACTTAAGGGTTTTGTGGAAGTGGCAGATGCTTCACACGAAATAAGACTACTGCTTTTAAAGCTTGATTTCATCACTCATCAATTTAAACGCCCACTGAGTAGCTAGTTCGTACCTAGCTCCCAGTAGGACTTCCCCCTAATTGAGTAAGCAATGAGGAGACGATATTATCGTGTCAAACGATTCTGAAAATTTTCATCCCGAGGACGATATAGATGATTTTCAGCCTTTAGAAGGGTTACGGGTAGTTGTCGTCGATGATGATGCCGATAACTGTAATTTAATCGCTTTTATTCTTGAAAGCGCTGGTATCCAAGTGATGACGGCAGCATCGGCAGTAGAAGCTTTACAGGTTATAAGACAATTTGAACCGAATCTCTTGATTAGTGATATTGCTATGCCAGAAGTTGATGGCTATTCCTTAATTCGCAGAGTCAGAACGCTTGATCCTCCCCTGGGAGCGATTCGGGCGATCGCTGTAACAGCTATGGACATACAAGAAGGACGTGATCTTGCTTTCATGTCTGGGTTTGAAGCTTACCTGATGAAGCCTGTAGAACCAACAGAATTAATCACAGAAATAATAAAGTTAATAGAGTTACCTTGACTGCGATTAAAATCGCTCGCGTCGTGTTTCCTCCGTTGTCTAAAGCACTTAATACTTTTACCCAAAATATCACTCTTTGGTGCCGTTAACTACATTTTCCAACAGTGTGAATCGCAGCTAGATCATGTGGTGGCTGCGTAATCTCAACTCACTGCAATCACTCCTGCACTTTGATTCGCCAACCTATCAACCGCACACACTGCATAGGTTGCTGGTTCAACAGTAGCAAACGGTGTACCAGCAGACAAATGCAGTTAGACGAACACCTTATAATTTTTATCTTTCCTCCTGCTCTAGCAGCTTGGAAAGTCTATTTTTAATTTCTTGTACTTGCTTATCGCCCCTAGGTAGTGTTAAAAGACGAACTTCAATCTCTGCAATATTGTCAATCCGAGTGGTCTTTTCCCAAACCCTGTTCTCTGCCTCGGATTCATGTTCATAACGAAATGTTACAGTGTCCAAATTGACATCTAAGATTTCTACGTTCTTTAACCAGCCGTTACTGCTTTTGACGAAAAGCCAAACATTAGGCTGACCAATCAGTTCCTTGAGTTTACTCTCCATACAGATTATATTGGATTTAAGTGCTTTTACTAGGCTTAACAAGATTTGTCAATTTAGCTGAAGATATATTCTGACATCTAGCTTAAGATATATTTTTACATTATTTTCTAATTTTGAAAAGCTTTTGGTTAAAAAATTTTAGTAATATCTGATACAAACCACCTCATGTCCTAAGATTTGTACCTAATAGACGGTACGAGACTTGCCAATGGATACATCTTTTCTGTAATGATAGAAAAGATAATAAAAGTAAATTTTTATTAAGCGAGGATAAAGATGTACATCGTACAAATTGCCTCGGAGTGCGCTCCTGTCATCAAAGCTGGAGGTTTAGGCGATGTCGTTTACGGACTCAGTAGAGAATTAGAAATCCGGGGGCATACCGTCGAAATCATTCTGCCGATGTACGATTGCATGCGCTACGACCACATTTGGGGGCTTCATGACGCCTTCATGAACTTGTGGGTACCCTGGTATGGCGCTGCAATTCACTGTTCAGTCTATTGTGGCTGGGTACACGGACGGCTGTGTTTCTTTATTGAACCCCACTCAGGAGATAATTTCTTCAATCGGGGCTGCTACTACGGTTGCGGCGATGACAATATGCGGTTTGCCTTCTTTAGCAAAGCCGCTTTGGAATTTCTGCTTCAAAGCAACAAACGACCTGATGTTATCCATTGCCATGATTGGCAGACGGGTTTGGTTCCAGTCATGCTCTATGAAATCTACAAATATCATGGCATGGAGTACCAACGGGTTTGCTACACCATCCACAACTTTAAGCATCAAGGGTTTGCCGGTGTCGATACTCTCAGGGCAACGAATTTAAACCGGGAGTCTTACTACTTCCAGTATGATAAGCTGCAAGACAACTTCAATCCTTTTGCCCTGAACTTTATGAAAGGGGGCATTGTTTACTCCAATGCTGTGACGACAGTTTCGCCACATCATGCTTGGGAAGCTCGTTGCACTGACATTGGCTATGGATTGGGTCATAGCTTGCACTTATACCAGGATAAATTCACTGGTGTACTCAACGGCATTGATTATGATTTTTGGAATCCTGAAATAGACCGCTACATCGCCTATCCTTATAGTAAGGACGATTTTGAAGAAAAGGCAAAGAACAAAAAAGCCTTACGCGATCGCCTGCTATTGCAGGATGTTGATAAGCCAGTCATTGCTTTCATTGGTCGTTTAGATGAGCAAAAAGGCGTTCATCTTGTCCATCACGCAATTTATTACGCCCTCCAGAATGGAGCGCAATTTGTGCTGTTGGGTTCAGCAACAGAATCAGGAATCAATGCCCATTTCCGCCATGAGAAAAACTTTTTGAACGATAATCCGGATGTTCATTTAGAACTTGGCTTTAACGAAGAATTATCCCACCTGATTTATGCAGGGGCAGATATGATTATTGTCCCTAGCAATTACGAACCTTGTGGGTTAACCCAGATGATTGGGCTGAGGTATGGCACTGTACCCGTAGTTCGAGGAGTCGGTGGGCTAGTCAATACGGTGTTTGACCGAGACTACGACCAGAATAAGCCTCCGGAAGAACGCAATGGCTATGTGTTCTACCAGTCAGATTATGCTGCCTTTGAGTCGGCAATGGAACGTGCTTTGAAGTTGTGGTACAACAATCCAGAAGAGTTCCGCAAACTTGCCCTTCAGGGTATGGAGTATGACTACTCTTGGAACCACCCAGGAGAGGAATACGTGGAGATTTACGAACATATTCGACACAAATGGTAGTAGCTTAGTCTGCTACTACAATAAATGACATCAACTCAAGCCAAAAAACAAGGTTGACTCATTTGGGTGTGTTAGTACCAGGGATTTTTCATCCCTGGTTCTTTTTTAATAGTGCTCGGTGAAGTACTCACCACTAAAATTCAGTACCGTTTATAGTAGTGGGTACTTCACACTTGAGGTCTCAAATATGGTTACTTCACCTGAAATCTATCTCACCCCTGACGAATACCTCCGAATGGAGGAACACAGCGACATCAAACATGAATACATTGACGGCTACATCTACGCAATGGCTGGAGCGCTTGACTCCCACGTTACCATTGCGGGTAACCTGTTTGCTCTCCTGCGTAATCATGTGCGTGGCTCAGGCTGTCGTGTTTACATCGCCGACATGAAAGCACGTATCGAATCTCTAAATCGATATTACTATCCCGATGTGATGGTGACTTGCGACCAACGAGATCAAGAAACTCCTGCGTATAAAAGATTTCCCTGTTTAATTGTCGAAGTTTTATCTGACTCTACTGAAGCCTTTGATCGAGGAGACAAATTCGCGGATTACCAAACTTTAGAAAGTCTCCAAGAGTATGTTTTAATTAACACTAAACGTCAGCGAGTCGAGTGTTTCCGTCGTAATGATGAAGGGCTGTGGGTTTTGCAATCTTATACAGCAGAAAATAAATCATTTCGACTACACAGTATTAAGTTTGAAGGAACGATCGCGGAGCTTTACGAAGATGTCGTTTACTAGCAGCAATTCCTAAAAAATATAGCAATGCTACATGATTTGTTAAATTGATTTTTTTGAACCGCAGAGGACGCAGAGAACACAGAGGAAAGAGAAAGCGGAGATTTTCACGATTGAATTAGGATTGCTATAGATTGTTAAATTGTATGAAGCTCTTTGAATTTACATCTAGATACTATTAATAGACTTCCGGATTGATACAATTGGGCAATCGCTCCCCCTTCAACCCAGCAATGAGATTAGCGATCGCCATGTTTGCCATTTTTTCTCGTGTTTGAAGGCTGGCACTGCCAATATGAGGTGTAATAATCAGGTTATCTAAGCTCAGTAAGGGACTATCAGTTGGTATCGGTTCTGGGTCAGTGACATCTATGGCAGCACCTGCAATTTGACCACTCGTAAGCGCTGTGTATAATGCTTCTGGGTCTATAATTGCTCCCCGCGCTGTATTGATGACAATGGCAGACTGCTTCATCAATTCAAACTGGCGATCGCCAAAAAGATGATAAGTTTCGTCTAACAAAGGTGTATGAATTGTCACAAAATCAGACTCTTGCAGCAGACGTTCAAACGTAGTAAATTCCACACCTAAAAGTTTTTCTAACTCCTGGTCACATCTGTGTCTGCTAGTATAAAAAATTTTCATATCAAATCCTTTAGCACGACGAGCGATCGCCTGACCAATGCGCCCAAAACCGACAATCCCTAAAGTCGCACCTGTGATGTTCGGTCCCAATAACAAATTTGGTTCCCACGTCCGCCACTGACCCCCACGAGCAAATCGGTCTGCTTCTACCACTCGCCGTGCAGCCGCCATGAGTAACGCCCAAGTCAAGTCAGCAGTCGCATCTGTTAACACACCAGGGGTATGACCAACTGGTATCTTCCGTGCAGTAGCGGCAGGAATATCAATATTGTCGTATCCAACTGCCATTTGGCTAATAACTTTAAAAGAGCTTCCAGCTGCTTCTATCAGTTGCTGATCAATCTGGTCTGTCAGCAAGCACAGCAAACCATCAATTGTTTTGACCTTTTTTAGTAAAACTTTATAGGGAGGCGGTTGGCGTTCTTCCCAGACTTCAATGGTAGCAATCTGTTGCAGTTGCTCTAACTTGGTGGGAAGGCGACGAGTGATGAAGACTTTGGGTTTGGACATGGTTGAGGATTTGTTCGGTTTCGCTTACGCTCAATTTAAGCTACTAGCTGCAACATAATGATGTCAACTTAAGCCTAAAGGCAAGAACAATTCAAACCACCGACCGCTATTCTTACATTGATATTCCCACGAATCGCTTTCGTCGAGTAGGGACAGAGTTGATGAGCTTGGGCAACTATCTGTTCAGCCTTCTTGCGGTCTGCATCTGGAATATCGATTACCATTATCTATATAGCGTTCGCGAAGCGTGTCCGGAAGGGATTTAGATTCGTATCATGGTCGTTTGAATAATAAAATCTGTGGCCCCAAGTGCACTAAAAATACCACTATAAATGAAAGTACCACTATAAATGCATACATTATTAATAAAGTGATAAACCTTAGCTGTCTTTTTACAAGACGTATATGAATTTCTGAACAAACAAGAACAACAGGTGCAATACTCCATTCAACTTGCTCAATATCATTTTGTTCAATCCCAAAAAATAGGTCTGTTATTTGACGGTTGAAAGTCTTACGAACTGACTCTTTATCTAATCGTGAACACAATCCTACCCAATAAAATCGATACTCTGACTTTCGTTCGTCCCAGTTACGATCAATTTGATCAAGTGGAACACTCGCCACTGACCAAATTTTCCTTGGACAAAAAAATAAGTTACCAAAAAGTAAGTCACGACTTGAGTTTGAGTAGGAATTAGAATTTTCGCTCCCTAAAGCAGCAAGTCCAATAACATCAATTTTTAAGTTGTCACTGCGTACAAGAATTCCATTGGGCTTGCCCTTTGGTCCTATCACAGCAAACTCGATAGGAGAATTATTAATAATCAAACTCTTGCTAGGTTGACTTGTATCCATAATCTGCTTTTAGCTAATTAACGTGAGTTCGATGAACTGGAAGCTCTGAAAGACCTGGTTAGAAAAGGTTTTGGAAAATAGCAACTTTTAAAAGTTTGTGAGCTTACTGAGAATAAAGTCAGCAACTCAAGAATTCTGTTAAATATTGACTGTATTCTCAAAATTAATTGATATTTGCTTTTATGTTTAATTTCATAAACCTTGCTCTGTAAGCATTTCAACCTATAAATTCTGTTTAACTCATGTTAATTACCAATCTTTTTAAATCCGATACAAGCTGTGCAATATCATTAGGTCGTTCATTAGAGTGTTCGGCGGAAGTAACCTGTGCTACTAAATTGCTATCTTTCCAGGCTTTCTCCTCAGACTCTAAAAATTTTTTCAACCGTATACATTCATTTTGAGAGTTCTTTTCCCAGAGATCTCGCTTGTTTAGAAGCAGATGTATTGAAGCAGGTTTGTTATTCTGTTCCCTTAAGTGCCAACGGAGTTGTTTTTGGAAGTCTATATGCTTTTGAATGCGAGCTTCATCAATACTTTTTTCATTATCAGAGGCATGATGATCAAGCACAATGAGTAGGATATTCGCAGGAGTTGCAACTTGAAATTGGTTAGCATACATCTCACCAGGACCGTCAAGCAAAGCTATAAAGTGGAACGGTTCTATTTTAAGTGACGTAACGTATGCATGTACTGTATCGGTTCGTACTTTGGCAGGCGTTTGATGAAGAATTCTCATCAATAGGGTAGATTTACCAACTAGCTCTGGGCCTACAACCCCAAGCTTTAAGAGTGGAGGATCTACCTCTTGAAGCTTTTCCAAATTTAGCCTTTGCCCAACAAGTGTGTTGGCATTTTTAAGTCTTGGAGGAATAGCTTTCCAAGCAGGAATAGTTATAGCTATGACAGCAATGATAATTCCCAGAATTCCCACGAGGGCGGCCAGTGTACTTGAAAATGCGTTCAAACCCACAAAAGCAATAATAGAAAGGATCAAACCGCCCAAAGAGGCTAATCCCGATGTGAGGTTGAGTTCTTGAGTGAACCTCCCAAACCACTGCTTCCAACGTCGTTTTCCAGCCATTTGTCCTAAAACTCCATTAACTTTTAACCTTATTGATATAGCAGTCCTAAATTGATACGTGAGAATCAAAAACGGCTATAATGCTTGTAAAATAAAAATTTATTTGAGTATTTTCTCACAAATGATTCCGAATGGCTATATAACCTAGCTCTTTTAAGCAATTCACATTTCTTAACA
Source organism: Scytonema sp. HK-05 (assembly GCF_963872035.1). Classification (NCBI taxonomy): domain Bacteria; kingdom Bacillati; phylum Cyanobacteriota; class Cyanophyceae; order Nostocales; family Scytonemataceae; genus Scytonema; species Scytonema sp. HK-05. The sequence goes on along the minus strand of NZ_CAWMYC010000024.1, from coordinate 27,310 downwards.
CTGTAGCCGTATACAAAGGTTTCATCGCAGTACCTTCATATTGTTGTTCTAGTTGCTGCATTAGTTTCTCGGTTTCAGGATTCATGGTTCTTGCCTTCACACTACTATTGGCAGTATCACGCATTATCCTTGAAGGCGTAGAAAAGTTTTTCCTATCTCGTTCTGTTCATACCAATGCTTTGTCCATCAAGACGGTTCCTAAATGTCCTTCAATTGAGCCAAAAATCCGCACATTATGGTAAGTTTACTGTTTGTATAGAATTTCGTGACGAGCGACAAAACCACAGTTTATAAAAACCTGCTGGGAAATTGAATTTACTGCTTCCGTAAAAGCAATTCGATAACGAGCATTAACAGCATTTTCAACGCAAACTTGTACTAAGTTCTGAGCAATTTTTTTCCTCTGTACTCTGGTGCTACTGCCAACATATGAAGATGTAAATATTCACCTTTGTCAATCTGCTTAGCCAGTATATACTGTGTTTGTAGTTGCTCGAAAAGCACCATAAGAAATGATTTATAAAGTCAATTTTAAGAGACCAAACGATTCAGCATGAATCTTACTGTTCATTCAAAAACCTTCGGGAGTGTGGAAACCTTGTGGCTTTAGTTTAACCGCACAAAATCGCTTTGTTCCCGACTTTGGATGCTACCCTTTGAGTAATGGCTCATGCGTGAACAGCTTGATTAATACTAGCAATTATTGCTTAACAAACTTATTTCAATGCCCAAAGAGCGATCGCCTGAGCAAACCCTGCAAATGAACTATAATCTTGAGCAACTATCGAGACATTTAAACCTAACTTCTTTGCATTTGCTGCTGTATAAGGTCCAAAGCAAGCAAGGAGGCACTGTTCATAATCACTTTTTGAATCAACCATTTGCAAAAAACCTGCGACTTCCACAGTGCTACTAAAGGCAATGACATCAATTTTGCCTTGCCGAATCAGATTTAACTCAACCTCATAAATATTTTTGTCCAAACACCGCGTCCTATAAGTTGGTACACAAGTCACCTTCATGCGCAATTTTTCTAAACCTGCAATGAAGTTTGGAATCACATCGGGTTCTGATACACCGACAACTTCTGGAACCGGAACAAGTACAGTTTGCTGGGCAATATTTGGAATTTTAGCCAATTCAGTAATAATTCCGGTGGGACTAGGTTGCGTTGGTATTAAATCGGCTTTGATGCCAAAAGCTGCTAATCTTTCTGCGTCTGTACCAATTGCACAAAACATACAGTTTGTCAATGCGCTAAGATTTAGCTCCAAATCTTCTAAACGTTGGAAAAATGCTTCGATACCGTTTCTACTGGTAAAAGCAATCCAATCAAATGTGTCGATTTGTTCCAGTGCAGCATCTAACTCAGCAAAGTTTTCCAGCAGACAGGTTTCGATGGTTGGCATCAAAATCGGCAAACCGCCTTGGTTGATCAGTTGCTCAGATAACCTGACAGCGTAGTTGCGAGGTGCGGTAACGATAATTCGCTTACCGTGTAAGGGCAGTTGTACGGTTGGAGTCAGCAGTTTAATTTACCTCCTTGCACAAAATAATAACGAACCGTAAAGGCGGGTATGAACCGCAAAGGCAGCTTCCCACAGGGAAAGACTATAATTTAAGGACTAAGGGCTTAAAGTTTACCTATTTTAAGCAACACGACCAGGAGAGCCATCTTGCCGCATTCGATTCAACTCGCTCAACCGCCCCTAGAGTTTATTCCCGAGCGATTTAACCCACTTGTATATTATATTACCCAGAATTTGCTACCAGTCTTGCTGCGGTTTCGGATTCGACCGTGGTTACCTGCTGGTATCGCACAGGTTGAAACTGTGAATGTTGAGGTGCTAGTCAATCTTTACCAAAAATTCCAAGCTGGCAAAATTCGCTTTTTGATAGCATTTCGCCACCCGGAGGTTGATGATCCTCTTTGCATGATGTATTTACTCTCCCGTGCTGTACCGAAAGTGGCTCGTCAAAAGGGAATTTCATTACAGCATCCTATTCATTCTCATTTTCTCTATGACCGAGGGATGACTTTGTGGGCTGGGGATTGGCTTGGTTGGTTCTTTTCTCGGTTGGGAGGCTTGCCAATTCATCGAGGTAAGCGGCTAGACAAGGTTGGTATGAAGACAGCGCGGGATTTGTTTGCCAATGGCAAACTGCCAATAAGTGTAGCTCCCGAAGGCGCAACTAATGGACATAGCGAAATTGTTAGCCCTCTGGAACCTGGCGTAGCTCATATGGGTTTCTGGTGTGTGGAAGATTTGGTCAAAGCTAACCGAACTGAGGAAGTTTTCATTGTACCGATTTGCAATCAATATCACTACATCAATCCATCTTGGGGAAAACTAGATTGGCTTTTGGGCAAATTGGAAGCTGATTGCGGTTTACCAGTGCAACAACTTGGTGAATCAAACCTCGTTGAGCCAGAAAAAGTTTTTTATGAGCGACTCTTTCGCCTCGGTGAACATGTCCTTTCCCAAATGGAACAGTTTTACGCTCGCTTTTACCACCAAAGCACACCAATTGTCAAGCAAACAGATCCATCTGCAAGTCGTAACGAGGTACTTGAGGCTCGACTCCAAACGGTGTTAGATAGGTCACTACAAGCAGCAGAGCAATATTTTGGTCTTGAATCCCACGGAACAGTGATTGAGCGCAGTCGCCGAATAGAGTCAGCAGGCTGGGATGATATCCACCGCAAGGATTTGCCAAATTTACACGCATTATCACCCGTAGAGCGGGGCTTGGCAGACTGGATTGCTGAAGAAGCATCTCTGCGGACTCTACATATGCGCCTAGCTGAGAGTTTTGTAGCGGTGACAGGAACTTATGTTCTAGAAAAACCTACTTTTGAGAGATTTGCCGAAACATCCTTAATCTTGTTCGACCTGATCGCCCGGATAAAAGGGGAGAAAAACCCTGCACGACCTCGCTTAGGTTGGCGAAAATCACGGCTAACAGTAGGTGAGCCAATTTCAGTCACACAACGTTGGTCAACTTATCAGACAAGTCGTCAAGCAGCAAGAGTTGCGGTTAATGACCTGACGCAAGATTTGCAAGTGGCGTTTGAGAAGATGATTTCGTGAAGTTTTTGGGGGCGATGGCGCGGAGCGGCCGCCTTACGGCGATCGCATTTTTATCGCTACGACAAAGGATTAAGACAAACAGCACTTAATCATCATCATCATCATCATCATCATCATCATGCTCATCGTCGTCCTTGTCATGTCGGTCGTCTGCATCATGATCTTTCCTGTCGAATCGGTGATTTTTTTCCTTGTCATGTCTCTTAATTTTGTGGTGCTCATGGTGTTCATGAGTATCTGTAGAATTAGAGATGCTGGAAATGAAGCTTATTGTGCCAAGTAGGCTGACCAAGGCAAGGGTACCAAGCCCAACTACTTTGGCGATTGAATTGAGTTTGCCGTGCTGCACTCGCTTTCCCACTTTTGGGTTGCCAACAACATCAATCGACTGTAGTGCCGAAAGAGCAGTAGCAGCATTATTGAAGCGATTTGTCAGATCGGGTGCGGTCATCTTTTGCAGCCAGTTGATAAACTTTGGATGGAGCGAAGGTAGCAACTGTTTGACATTGATACGATAAGCCGAATCTATTAAGTCACCGACTTGAGTTGAGCGGGTTTGTGTCAGCAAGCAGATGAGCGTCACACCGAGACTATAAAGGTCGGAGGCTTCGGTTAGCTGGCGATTGAAGAGTTGTTCGGGTGCCATAAAGCCCAGTGAACCCTTAACCGTGCTACTTACTGCTACTTCTCCACCTCCCTGACGTGCAAACCCAAAATCCACTAGATAAACCTTGAGTTTCTGCTGACGCTCAACGAGGATATTCTCTGGTTTAATATCCCGATGAATGACGGGAGGATAAGTGGATTGCAGGTAGACTAAAACATCTAATATCGCTACAGCAATTTGCTTGATTTCCTCTGGTGTCCACTGGTAGGGTTCAGCTAACGAGGAAGCAGGTTTATATTCCTGAACTAAGCAAAAGCCAGATGCAGTTTCAAAGGAATCGAGATAGCGGGGAATGCTGGGATGATGCAGTTGTTGCAACACTTGCATTTCCTGTTGGTAGGCATCATAGTCTGACCAAGTGGCTCCAACTGTTGCGAACTGAAACTGCTTAATGACTACGGGCGTCTTGGTGGTTGTATGGGTTGCCAGGTAAGTGACACGACCACTGGTGCTGTTTTTCCCCAGTATGCGCTGAATTTGATAGCCTTGCTCGGAAAAATCTGGGAAGCTGCTCATGAGTTTGACGCTGCACGCTTGTGTTGTCTTGTAAGGCTCTATTTCTCCAAGGAAAGTTCGATCAAGTTAGAAGACCACCGTAAGCTTTGCTACGGTTCGGCGAAAACCAAAACTCTCCATTTGTATCTTAAGAAAAAATTTTCCTCTTGATGACTTACCCTACCGCAAATTCCGTAAACTTCCTGATCGAGGGAGGGTGGAATGCCAACACAATATCCTCTACCACTGAAAAACAAAATTAAAAGCTCCTACCGCAGCAGGAGCTTGAAAGTAAAGTTATGGGAGAACTAGAGAAGCTATTAGACATCTCCAGAAATTAATTGTGCGTTGTCTACAACCCTTGTACCAGACGTGACGCCAGAGCCGGCACGAGGGAGACCCTCCAAAGGGTGCTGGCTCGCCATGGCACGTCTCTACATTGTTTTTTGGAGAGGTCTATTAGTTTTAATCAACTGTTAGGAAAGTAGCTAATTTGCTCAAAGCTTCCCAAGTCTTATCACCAATAATGCCATCAGCGACTAGTTTTTTATCTTCCTGAAAAGCTTTCACTGCTGCTTCTGTTTTCTCTCCAAAATTGCCATCAATTGCACCAGTGTCATATCCGCCATCTTTCAAGACTTTTTGCACAATCGAAACTTGTTCGCCAGTGCTACCACGACGCAAAGTAGGTTTATCTACTGGGGCGTTAGCACGCAGAGATTTCCAGGTTAGAGGACCAGCAATGCCGTCTTGTTTAAGGAGGAATTGGTATTGGATAATTTTGACAGCATCTTCTGTCTTGGCTCCAAAAACGCCATCAACCTTGACATCGTGCTTACGATTGAGCCTTTTGTTCAACAGTTGTTGTAACTCTTTAACTTTTTCGCCTTCAGAACCAAGCTTTAACGTGGGGTCGTTGGTCGTATTTGCTGCTACCATAGCTAACTTATCTCGAATGAAGTACTGATAAATTCTTCACCTGCGTCTATGACGATTTCGGATTTGGCTTGGTACACAAAAGGGTACTATTGCGTAGTGGCGTTGCAAAATAAAAGCGCGAAGAACTCTCATGTCCTTCACGCCTTCGCGTCTAGCTTGCACAAAGCTGCTCTCGGGGTGTCTACACGGTTTATTTTTCCGGCGGTAAATCTACACTGTAGAGAGTTTTGCCTTCCAAGTTAACCAATGCGACTGTCATCACCTCTGTATCACCGTCAATTTTGACTGTGCCAAAGAATTGGAAACCATCACTTGGAGGTCGATTTGCTTTCAAATCTGTAGGTATACTTAGGAACTTCACCTCTGGACCAAAGGTATTGTCGAGTTTATTTGGTCCAAATGTACCAGAGTTGATAGGACCTGCAACGAACTCCCAAAAGGGTTTGAAGTCTTGAAACTGGGCTTTGTTGGGGTCGTAGTAGTGTGCTGCGGCGTAATGTACGTCTGCTGTTAACCACACAACATTCCTGATATTGTTTTGTTTGATGAACCGTAGTAAATCGGCAAGTTCTAGTTCCCGTCCCAAAGCTGGACCGTCTCCGTTAGCTAAGTTTTCAAAGTTGGTGGAACCATCGGGAACTACCAGTCCAATAGGCATATCACTTGCAATGACTTTCCATGTTGCTGTTGATTTTCGCAATTGGTTTTTCAACCAACGTACTTGTGCATTGCCTATAAATGCCGTTTCTGCGCTTTGTTCTGTTTGGCGATTCTCTGTGTTTGGTCCCCGATAACTGCGTTCATCCAGCATAAAAATTTCCAAGTTAGGACCATACTTGAACGACCGATAAATTCTGGTTGGGTCATCAGCATCAATCCGAATGGGGAAGTATTCCAAAAATGCTTGATTTGCCCGTTGTGCTAGCAAGGAAACGTCCTTGACTGTGTAGCGATTATCATCGAGTATTTCGCCTGGATACCAGTTGTTTGTTGTTTCGTGGTCGTCCCATTGCGCTAGTATGGGGACTTGGGCATTAAAGCGACGGACATTTTCATCCAATAGGTTGTATATATAGTTACCACGATATTCTGCCAAGGTTTCGGCAACTTTTGATTTTTCTGGTGTCGTGATGTTTTTCCAGATGCTACCGTCATCTAGCTTGACTTCTGATTGGATCGGACCATCGGCATAAATGTTGTCGCCGGAATGAATGAAAAAGTCTGGATTGACTTTTCGGATGGTTTCGTAAATCTTCATACCACCGAACTCCGGATTAATACCCCATCCCTGACCGGCAGTGTCTCCAGACCAAGCAAACAATATATCTCGCGGATATGCAGGGGGAGTACGGAAAGTACCTACGACAGGTTCTGAGTAGATTTTTGTATCGGCTAAGTCTTGGAAAGTTACCTTGTAAAATATCTGCTGATTTGATGGCAGATTTTTAAGATAAGCCCGTGCTGTATAGTCGCTGGCTTCAAGGGCAGTTGGTCCAAGAACACGCTGCGCACCACGGAAAGATTCATCTGTTGCGTATTCTACAATGATTCGGGCTGGGCGATCGCTCCGACTCCAAATCACAGCTCTATTGCCGTTGATGTCACCACTGGCGACTCCATAAGGTATGGTGGGACGCAGTTTATCAGATGTGATTATGGCAGGTGCTTGAGCAAAACCTGTTGATTTTGATAAAAAGTTTGTGGCAATGATTCCACCGCTGGTAATGGCTGAACGTAGCAAGAACTGGCGACGGTTTAGCTTTAATGGATTGGATTTCATAAAATTAATAACCCTAGTTACAAGTGCTAAATGAAATTGAATGAACCGAACCACAACTAACCAAAAATAAACAAAGCACACGAATAGATTTTCGTGACGTTTCAAGGTTAATTTTTAACGACAAGCTGCTACACGTCTATACACTTTGCACCCTAACTCTACAAAGTTTCTTTGCACGAAATTCACTCTATTGTTTAACCTGAATTTAACCGAATCTAAACGAAAGCATTAGAATCGGAAAGCATGAATCACAAGAAATTTATCATATTTGATAACACTTCAAACAAGACTGTTTTTAGGGGCACAGCATGCTGTGCCCCTACTTTGTTGTGTATGCAACCCAGAACCTTTATAAATAACCTTTACTTAACCTTCTTTATCTCTAAATTTAACCTTAGACCTTTATAAATTTAGATGTTTCAGAATAGTCATTCTTATTAGGTAACAACTCTTTTCTTTTCTCTATTTCTACCAAGGCAAGCGGCTACCATCCCAGGAAAAAAACTGCCCGCTATCTCCATCCTGAAGCTGTTCGATAACAGCTAGCAATTGGGTAACTGTGCGTTCCACGGAAAATAATTTTTCAGCCGGTACATTTGCTTGAAATGGACGAGAAAGGCGAGTATCGGTTGTCCCCGGATGTAACATTACTATCAATGTCTTGGGGCTAGTTCTTTTATACTCAATTGCTGCTGATCGCATGAACATGTTGAGTGCAGCTTTGGAGGCTCGATATCCATACCATCCTCCCAACTGGTTATCACCAATACTGCCTACCTTAGCAGAAATACTGGCAAAAACACTGCGCTCATGATGACGAAATAGGGGTAAAAGGTGTTTGGCAAGCAGGATAGCCCCAATGCTATTGACTTGGAAGTAGCGCATTAAATTTTCTGGCTCAATACGTTTTAAACTTTTTTCTGGTTGCAATGTCTCCTCATGCAGCAATCCTACACAATTGACAGCTAAGTGAAGCTTGTTTACTGCTGCACTTATTTGTTGAACAACTTCAACAATCTGTGATTCATCAGTAATATCCATCGACAGACAAGTTAATCTGTCAGAGTATTCATCTTTGAGATTTAATAATTCGGAAGCAGACTCTGGCTGGCGATAAGTTGCATAAACCCTGGCAAACCTGTTATCTTGCAGTAATTTTTGCACAAAGCCTAAACCAATGCCTTGGCTTGCTCCTACGATTAATGCATTAGCGTTGTTAATTTCTTCGAGAAAAGACATTCGTTTCAATTCACAAACTTTATAAATAAATCTAAATTATCTATTGGCAGATGAAAAGCCTGCCTTAGTTTCATATATGACTACAACTTAGTACACCATTTTATTAATTGGTAGCGGATTAAATTTGGCGAGACTCTGCGTCCCTTTGTCTTGAAAAGTTTCCTAGGTCGGGAAACCCTCCTGCAGAACTTTTCGCTGCGCTACCTTAGCTACCTGGTGCGTTTAAAAAAGTTACGAACTTATGCAATGCCTGTACTTAGTATCAACGAACCGCGAAGACGCCAAGAGCGCTAAGAAAATTCTTCTTGCCCTTCTCCTGACGGAGACCGTGCGCGTATAGCCCTACGGGCATGGCTGCGCTAAGGCGTAGCCTGCGCTTTGCCCATACGCGTCTTCGTGGTTTATTTCCCTATACAAAATTTACTAAAAATCCTATCAAGTACTGATTCTGTCACTTCTTCACCCGTAATTTCCCCTAGAGCCTGAATTGCACCTCGTAGGTCAATTGTCCAGAAATCAAGAGGGTACTGCTGGACTATTGTCGCTTGCACTTGTTCCAAAGATGTTTTCGCTTTTACCAATGCTGCTGCTTGTCGTTGGTTGATTGCTAAATCCAAATCAGCAGCTTGTACTTTTCCAGCTTGCACTTGTTCCAAAATCGCTGCTTCTAGACCTTCAATACCTTGGTTTTGAGCGGCTGCTGTTTTGACAACGTGGTTGATACTCTTTGGATATTGCACTCCTTCTGGTGATGCTAGGTCGATTTTGTTAATCACCAAAATCAAGGGACGGTGTTGCACTTGTTCGTAGATTTCTTGGTCTGCTGGTGTCCAACCTGTTTGAGCGTCAATGGTCAACAGCACTAAGTCGGCTGCACTGGCAGCACGGCGCGATCGCTCAACCCCTATCTTTTCTACTTGGTCTTGTGTTTCCCGAATTCCTGCTGTATCTAGTACCTGCACAGGAATCCCACCAACAACCAACTGCGATTCTACAACATCGCGCGTTGTACCTGGTAGCTCAGTAACGATCGCTCGATCACTTCTGCTCCAAGCATTCAACAAACTTGATTTCCCGACATTCGGACGCCCAACGATCGCCACTTTCAAACCTGTGCGCAACAGTTCGCCTTTGTCAGCGGTTGCCAGAATCCGGGATACGTCTTTTGAAATTCTCTCAATTTCTGATATGATGACATTATGCTCCAACGGGGGTAAATCTTCCTCAAAATCTATCCTCGCTTCGATTTCTGCCAAGACATCCAAACAGCTAGCGCGTAACTGACGGATAGGATGAGCTAATTTTCCCTGCAAACCGGCGAGTGCTGTTTGTGCGGCTTGAGGCGATCGCGCTCCTACCAAATCGGCAATACTTTCTGCTTGAGTTAAATCGAGTCGCCCATTCAAAAACGCCCGCAGGGTAAATTCTCCTGGTTGTGCTAGTCTTGCGCCATTTTCCAGACACAGTTGCAACACCTGCTGCACCGCCATGATTCCCCCATGACAGTGGAATTCCACCACATCTTCACGGGTGTAGGAACGAGGTGCTTTCATAATCAGCAAAAGTGCTTCATCCACGAGTTGCTGCGTTTGGGGATGGCGGATGTAACCGTAAAGAATGCGGTGAGATTCCCAAACTTGACGCCCTGGTGCAAAGAAAAGAGTTTGGGCGATGGACGTTGCTTGCAAACCAGATACGCGCACAATTCCAACGCTCCCCTGTTGTGGAACAACAGCAGTGGCGATCGCGGCGATGGTTCCAGTAGTAGCAAAGATTTCCGACATTTGCGCCCTTTTAACCAAGACATTGAATATATCTTCGATTGTAGAGAAGTCGCATCATAAAATTTCTATAGTATTTTTGATTTTCGATTTTTGATTTTTAATTTTTGATTTGATTTTAGAAATGTTGCATACAAGCTCACATAGGACAGCGACAAGGTTAAGATTTACTAGACAAAGACAAGTCTTTTTGTTTCACTGCCGTTCTGATAATGACAAACCAGGAGGTTTGCGTGGAAGAGGATAAAATTAATAATCCTGAAACCAAAACCAACGACAGCGCTGTAGATGAAAAATCTTATGTAGAGGCTGCATCAAAGTTCATCCAAGAGACTCCTTTAGACAAAATGCACGAAATAGCTGAAGCAGCACGACTCAAAAGACTCATGGAACCTCCCAAATGGGTTTTTCCCGAAGATACTTAAGAGTCAATAAGGGATTTCCAACAAATAAATTATCCAATCTTGTGGGGTGGGCATCTTGCCCGCCCAATTTACAGGACGGGCGCTTAGTGCCACTCCCACAAAAAAAAGTTGGATATTTTTTAATTTGGAAGTCCCTATGGCATATAATCCACCAAACAAGCACGGGGAGTCCATGTATCCCGACGCTGATCTTATTAGTTACAACGCAGGACTCATAACTCCCCGTACCCCTCAATCGTTAAACCGCGTCATCAATGCCAAAGTACAACGCCATGTACTTGATAACTTCTGATTTATGATCTCTCAACTCTGGTAGATAAGTATCAACAGCCTTCCCCACAGCTGCGGAGAATTCGCCAAAATTATTGGTCTTATGTCTAACCAAAGGTTCGAGCTTCTGAATGAGTACCCAGTTGCTCTCGATATTCGCAGCTTGCATAGCTTGCTCTAAAGGAGGTGCAGTGTCGCTTGGAAATGAGGGCAAAATCCGGCTAATAAAGGTGACACGATGGAACACACGCCAGCAAGGAGGAGTTTTCTCTACCTGTTGTGCTTGGCGCATTGCTAAAGCATTGGGATGATTGCTTTCCTTAAGCCAACCGGGAGCTATAACCTTGTTGAACAAATCCTCGAAGTTTTCTTTGACAGGTTCTAAGTAGAAGCTCATAAAACGGTAAGCATCTACTTTACCTTCTACAATTTTAGGACTGTCATCCTCATAGACAGGGTTCCCCTGGTCGTCGTATTTTTGCAAGTCTCCTGGGGTATTAACCGTCACATCCAGCCTGAAGGAATTTTGAGATTCTTGGGTTTTGCTCTTGGTTACATTCAAGTGTCCCCCAGTCATGGCTGTCATGGAAGTTTGAAGAACGACAGGATCTAGTTCTAGTGAGATTCCAAATCCACCACCAAATGAATAAGAATTAGAGAACGTTCCAGCAATAGTTTCCTGTTTGACCTCTGTCACTTCAGTTGATTCTGCATAAAAGCCACCATCTGCCGTCCAGACATAAGTATTGACGAGATTTCGTTTGGCATACTTTTCTGAAAGACTACCATCTTTGGGAACGCTATTACTGGAAGATGTATTGCCAATCGACAGTCCGAACTTGTTCTCTAATTGCTTGGAAAAATCCGCTGCTGGCTCAGATGCGGCAGAAAACATTGTGCCATCAATACCTGTATCAAAGTTCCGGTAATAAGCTTTCAGTTCCTCTTCTTCTTGCTTAATGCGTTTCTTGAGCGCGTAGGCTTCTTTGGGTTTGAAATAGCTGTACTCGCCGTAGTCTTTAGCATCAAGATAGTCTTTATCTTGCACTTTGCCTTTGTCAGTGTAACCCACGGCTCCATCTAAAGTCCCCTGTTTGGTGTAACGAGGATTGATGGGAAAGGGAATGAGATTTACATCCTTGGGGATGTCGGGATTAGGTTGAAAGCGTAAGGAAACCAGAGCACCATTGTGAGCAAGGCGCAGGGCAAACACATCAGCTGTTTCCGACTGCACCAAAGCGAAGCCCATATTGCTCGGCACATAGCGCTGACCTAAATTGGGATTTCGTATATCATTAGGAGATTCCCAATTACCGCCTAAGGAGACAGAAGTGTTTTTAGTCACATTTCTGCCAAAGGCGAAACTTTGGTCGCTTGACCAGCCCTTGGAGGATTGAGCCTGGTAACCAAGACCAGCTGTGAACTCGCCCTTCAATCTAAATGAAATCCCAAAGCCAAAGGGAGCTACGAGGACGCGGGTATCAAACCCTGCACCTATTTTGCCTTCTGCTGCAAAAGCTAGATCGGAGCCTTCTTCCTTAGAATGGGAGAACTTATACATGACGTTTTCCGCTTCCACCACTTCTAGGGAGGTGACACCTGCATAGTTGCCAGTGATGGATACCGCCCCTACAGTCAAGTTTTCGCTGGGGACAGGAGGAGCGCCTTCAATGAAACCGAGAATCTGCGGGTCGAACTGCGCTTGACTAATCCACTCGGTAATGAGATTGCCGACTTTATAACCTGTGAGTAAGTGCCACTGGTTATTTTTGATATAGGCATAACAGCGCTTCATCACTGCAATCATATTACCGTCGATGTCGTACTGTGAATCAGCGTATTCTTGTACGGCAGGGCGACTGTGGATGATGTCGTTGAATTGAGTTTGAATTCCGGCTAGGGCTGAACGCACTTGAGCAATATCATTGCTGATAGGAGCCGTGGATAAGATAAAGTTAGGTTTGTTATCTCCACTATCCAAAGGTAGGTGATTGCTAAGAAGAGAAGAATCTAAAAGTTCGGTATCTGTATCTTCTCCATCGAAAGTGTAGTTAGCAATTAAATTTTCTTTCTCTCCCTTGAGGCGGGTAAACAAATTGTCCTGAATTTGCTCTTGGGTACGGGCTACCTTCCAGATGCGGACTTCTTCTATTGTTCCTGATAAGTAGTTGGTGAAGCTGCTGTCTTTTTTGAGAGCGCCCAAGGTGAACTGCTTCGTTTGCCAAGAAATAGAATCAGTCGCTTCGGTTGCCATTGAAATCCCGTTTACGTAGATCACGAGGCTAGAGCCGTTGGGGTCTGGATTTTTTACCCATTGCGCCCCTTTAATCTGGGCATGATTGTTGCTCTTAGAATCGTAGGCAATGCTACCTTCGTTTTCTTCTATGCGCCACCAAGCTAATAGCCCTTCTTCTGCACCGACGATGTTTTGGTTGATTTCACCTTGTGGTAAAGCTCGATTCCACAAACGCACCTCAGCAATGGTTCCCTTGAAGTAACTCTCACCAACTTTGCCAATTTCTAGGGGCTGACTGTTGCGCCCACAAGTGGCGGCGGGTAAAGCTTTGTTGTTGTCAAGTTTCCCATCAATATAGATTTTAACTTCAATCCATTGGCTAACTTGAGTGCCCGTCGGCAGCCCGGAAGTTGTTGTATCAGGCGGATTTGGCGAGTCCATATCTTGCAACTGCTTTCCGCGTTTCTTGGAAGCAACAAAGTCAGCCTTCATGACTTTTTCAATTTCCTCAGATTTGCTATTAAAATTGTCGGTATTGATAATATCGCTGAAATCGCCTACACTTTCTGGAACTAAACCCCCGTATGTAGGATCGCTTGAGGTAGTGGTTTCTGTTTGTTTTTGGCGAGTGATTGCGATTTTGTAAACTCGGTTTGCTTGGAGTGAGGTAGTGCTTTCTATTTTTTGCTGCTGCCCTTCATCATTTTCAAAGCTGAATACGAGCTTTCCGCTTTGCAAAGACAGCGCGTAGGGAACATACTCCTGGGAAAGACCAGACTGTAGCACTCCTTTACTCAGGATACCCCGTAAATTGATATCGTCTACTTTTAAGACTACCTCAATGGTCAAATCCTCAGTGACATTGAGAGTGCTATCTGTACCTGCGTCTAAGTAATCTCCACCATCGAACTGCAAAGCATAGGACTGGTTAAAAACGACAGCTAGATGATTCCAGTTATCTTTGGATACAGATCCAACCGTCTGGAGCGATCGATTATCAACTCCTGCCTTAATTTTGTAAGTATTGGTATCTTGGTATTTCAAACTTAAGGCATATTTGCAGTTGTCTGAATAGTGATAAATCACCTGCGTCTCACTATTAAGTGTACTAGGCTGAACCCAGGCTTCTAAGGTGACATCGCCCTTAGCATCCAACTGCGGCAGTTTGTTAGTATCAGTGACAGAAATATAATCATTGCCATCAAAAGACAATGCTTGTCCTGGCGAATCTGCTATCCAGTTACAAGAAAGCGCACTAGAGTAGGGTTGATTAACAGTGGCGTTTTGGACATCGCCTGAAGCATCATTAGAGAATGCTATAAAATGCAGTGAGCCATTTTCTAGCACATAGGCAGGTTTATTGGTACTCGCTTGTTCCTCGTATTTGTAATCCTGGGCTTGACCGTTGAGAACATCTGCAAATTTCTTGACTTCGCGCGGAACCTCATTCCAAGTTTCGGTTATACCTGTGGCTGCGTTGGTAATCGTGACTCTGCAGTTCTGGGCGCTTGAACCGTCAGCAACAGTAATCTGAGTTTGATTCATTTCTCCTATAGCAGAACGAGCCACCAAAGTCAACTTTCCTGTCTTTGCTGGTAATTGATATTGAGCTTTAGCTGTGTTGCTATCGTAGTAAGCAGCGAAGAACTCGTCATTTTCTCCTCGGAAATAAAGGGCGAGTTGACCCGTAGCGCTATCAAACAGTTGAGGAGTATCCTTAGTAGAAGCGAAACCGAGTAAGCCACCAGAAACCGTCAGACCCATAGGATCGAAGTATACCAGAGGCAAGGAAATCGGTGTCTGACTTAAGAGTTGTTTGAGTTGTTCAATTTTTGCTTGTACCTCTTGCAGTTGCGCTCGTAATACTGGCAGAATGTGGGCAAACCTATAAACAACACCAGTGTTTTTATATTTATCCTCAACCCCAACCATTGCCCAGTCTCCACTAATGGCTACTGAGTTACCGAAGTGGTCACCTGCTTGCTTGTCTTGGGCTTGGAATTTCTGTTTTTGTGTCCACTCACCATCTTCGAGATGGAACAGATAGGCAGCACCAGGATTGCTTTCAGGGTAATCCCCAACCAGTGCCCACTTTCCACTGATAGCCACTGAATGGCCGAAACTGTCCTCTGATTGTTTGTCCTTGGCTTGGATTTTGCTTTTTTGTATCCACTGACCATTTTCGAGATGGAACAGATAGGCAGCACCAGCAAAGCTATCTTTACCCTCAGCTCCAACCAGTGCCCAGTCTCCACTGATAGCCACTGAATAGCCGAACCTGTCCTCTGATTGTTTGTCCTTGGCTTGGATTTTGCTTTTTTGTATCCACTGACCATTTTCGAGATGGAACAGATAGGCAGCACCAGCATTGCTATCTTTACTCTGAGCTCCAACCAGTGCCCAGTCTCCACTGATAGCCACTGAATTGCCGAAGTTGTCATTTGGTTGTTTGTCCTTGGCTTGGATTTTGCTTTTTTGTATCCACTGACCATTTTCGAGATGGAACAGATAGGCAGCACCAGCAAAGCTATCTTTACCCTCAGCTCCAACCAGTGCCCAGTCTCCACTGATAGCCACTGAATAGCCGAACCTGTCCTCTGATTGTTTGTCCTTGGCTTGGAAAGTTACCTCAATACCAGCACTTAATAACTTCTTAATTCGCTCTTGAAGTTTTGTTTCTTCTACCTCCAACGCTTGAATATTCTCCAAGATTTCACTTGTGTTATTTTCAAGCTTCTCTCCTAAGTTAATATTGTCGGGTATCTGTGCCAGGGTGCCGTTGCGGGATACTGCAAAATCCAATGCGCCAATATAGTTAGGTTCGTTAGTTGCATCCTTTGTCGCTCCAGCCAGTAGCACCCTCGCACTTTGCTTCATTGGTTTGCTGGTTTCGTCGTAGCCAGTTTTTGCCTGTTCCTGCTGATAATACAAAAGTGAAGCCAGCCCTGATTCTAAGGTACGCCCCTGAAACTGAAAACTGGTGCGCTGAATACCTGGTCGTTCCCCAATGGGCGCATCTGAAGTTATCCATTCAGCATCCCCAGAGATACTACCGTGGTGGGCATGAGCTGTTTGGTCAAAAACTTGAGTACCACCGCCTTCGTCAAAGCGCCAGTATCCTAACAACCCAAATTCATCACCCACAAGACGGAAGTTCATATTCGCTCTGATGTCGTACTCTGAACGGGCATAATTCCAGATGCGAACTTCGTCTATCTTACCCTTGAAGAACTTATCTAGCTTGCCGATATATTTGATTGGTGTATCTCCGGGAATTTTACCTAGCAACTCGTTTTCAGTCGGTAACTTCTGCAATTGTCCGTCAACGTATATTTGGCAATTGTCACGGTCAAACGTCCAAGCGACATGATGCCAACAGTTATCAGTTAAAACATCATTAACCGTTGTACATTGATACGGGTTTGAGCCATCACCAAAGGAAACCATGATTTTTAGCCCTTTTACCCAGAGGGAAGCAGAACGATTGGAATTCGAGGATGCATGGTTTCCTAAAAATCCGTGAAAATTGGTATCTGTTGACTCTGAGTAAATCCACGCTTCTATGGTAAACTGACCACCTACCGTAACTCCTTCACCA
The DNA here is from genome assembly GCF_963872035.1 of Scytonema sp. HK-05. Lineage (NCBI taxonomy): Bacteria > Bacillati > Cyanobacteriota > Cyanophyceae > Nostocales > Scytonemataceae > Scytonema > Scytonema sp. HK-05. The sequence continues at coordinate 10,788 of NZ_CAWMYC010000024.1, read as the reverse complement.
AGGTCTACATAACTATCTGAGCCATTAAACTTCAGCGTTGACTCGGCATATCCCTTTTTAGTCAAAATAGGAATTAGAGGTTGACCTGTAAACGGACAAGTACCGGGTTGGCGCTCAAATACTGCATCCTGATATTCTGCTTCAGGGCTAGTGTAAAAGATTGTTCCTTGAGTGTTAAAGAACCCATCTTTAGAGCGCTCTATATTAAACGAATCAATGAGTTGAGTCTTGTTATTGTGAGCAAAGATTTGCCAGCGCTGCACATCAGCCACCTGAGTCGGTAACAGCAATACACTAAAGCGCCCATTTTGTAGATAGCGGACAAAATCTAATTCCAGGGTAGGCTCGAAGAAGGGTTTATTCTCCATATCTTCTGCCCCCAAGGTATCTTTGTTATTCAGGGGTTGAGTTTTGTGGCGGCTGCGCTTGTAGCGGACTTCTCGCTTCAGCTTCAATTCGGTTCCGACTAACACAAAACGGTCTACCAGTAAAGTATCTTGAACTAGTGGAACTAAATCCCCACTGGCGTTTGTCCGATAAAGTCTAAAATTCCGTTGTTGATTTGCCCCCGATGCTCTAGTACCACTCGTCTGAAGATAGACATTATTTAAGTCATTGGCATCAACCGACTGGCGGAATATATAGATATACTTCTCATCAGAAAGAGCCTGAAAAGGCGCGTCTGCGGTCAATCGGGCGGTTGTAGACAGGAATGGATCGATTTCTTCTGGACGTAATTCTCCCGGTTTGGCTTCATCTCGACTTCCCTTTTTAACAATAGGCATCGAGGTTGTACCCACGATACTATACCCAACCTGACCAATTTCAGTCGGAAACTGTAACTCGCTGGGGTTTTTTTGCCAGTAATTGACATCTAGGGAGCTTTTTTGTGGGTCAGTAGAGTTTAAATCCAGTACAGAGTAATAAATGCGGCGCTGGTCGTCTAGCGCAAAGGAGATGAGAGCCCCTTTGTGGCTTACCAAGCTGGTGTGCTTGTAGGCTTTGTCAGTGTAAGTTTTGAGAAAATTGTCTGTGATAGTCATACTTATTCCCTGTTAGTTGTGTTGTTCGATGCTTTTTTGAGTTGACCTCTAGTATTCTGTCAACATAGAATTGATGGGTTTAGATTGACGCGGTGAGACAGCGCTGCAGGAGGGTTTCCCTCCGTAGGCGACTGCGAACCCGAAGGGAGACACGGAGAAACAGGGACGCGGAGAATTTAATAATCCCTCAAATCAAAATTGACAGAGTACTAGGTGCGGTTACACAATCAAATCCCGCCGAAGCGGGTTTGAGAACCCTAATTTTCTGTTAGTCTGTGCAGGCGTATTTTGCTTGTCCATAGCACTCCTGGGCAGATTTTTGAAATACACCTAAGGTGTCAATACTTCTCGGTTAACCTCTCCAGGTGCCCCTCTCCTAGAAGGAGAGGGGAGGTAGTTTCCCCCATTCCCTTGTAGGGAAGGGGGGCTAGTACCGCTGCGCGGAAGTCAAAAGTCAAAAGTCAAAAGTCAAAAAGCTGATTACCTAGACTTTTCGCTGCTTTGGAATGGTGAACCAGCGCCCTTTGGAGGGTTTCCCGACAGCAGGCGACTGGTGAACCCGAAGGGTAGCTTTATTTCCGCCATCGTGTACTAGGGGGGTTAGGTCTGCCTTATTCGAGAAGTATTGCCTAAGGTGTGCCATGCCAGCCCATCAATGCGAAGGCTTAACATACACTGCTTATTAGCTTGATAATAAAATCATTTTAGGTAACTTGCAAATTTAACAAGATTACGTGAATTTATTAAATCTTTAAGAAACTCAATAATATTAGCCTTATTTTTAATGTAAAAATTATTGCTTTGTAGAAAATAAGCTAGTAAAAACTACTTAAAGTGCACAGCTTCTTCTTCCGGTGCTTAGACCATACTTTCAGTCAGGCATAAGTACTTCCAATGGTTGCAGCAGAGGATTGCTACCTTCGCCTTTGCACCTCTTTCAAAATAATTTATACCAATATTAAGACCAGATGAAACAGTTAAGCATATAGTTAAATAACTAAAGATTAGGAGATAGTTAGGACAGTTAAGACAGTTAAGACAGTTAAGAAGACAGTTAAGACAGTTAAGAAAAAAATAAATTCATTTTTGTTTTCAGTTTTTAACAAATTAATGGAGGTAAAAAAAACGGAGCAATATTTTTTTAAGCTCTCCGCGACTTTTATATGTGGTTTAATAATTTTGAATTTTGAATTCTGTACTTTAGGGACTTCCAAATAAAAGAATATCCAACTTTTTCTTGTGGGATGGTCTTCTAGCCCGTCCTATAAACCAAGATGGTTCAGTTAACGATTTTTTGTCGAGATTTCATGCGTGTAGAGACGTGCCATGGCACGTCTCTACAAGGGTTATGGGTTATCGTTGAAGAAATTTTCTTATCTGAACCGTATTGTCCTATAAACTGGGGGGGTGCCAATCCCACCCCACTGTGCCTTCCAGTCAGAGGCTTGGAATACCATTGGGAGGGGATGCCTTCCTTACTTGCGTTACTAGCCGCTGATACCGCATTTCTAGGTTATACCTGGAAAGGAGATTAACAAGATTACGAGATTATGAATTGTTATGACAAATTTGTAGTTGCGATCGCCATCCAACTACAAACACAATGACTCATCTTGTGGCTACCTAACTGTGTTCTGCAAAGTTTCGATAACACTGTACATTTGAACTGGATCGAGGACTCGCAGTAAGCTGGTTTGAGTCACAATGCCTAATCCTGTTCCTCCATCCCAAGACACCACTAATCTTCGCGGATGTTGCTGTTGCATCTGGGCAAGAGCTGTCCATAGAGAATCCTCAGGACTTAGCACAAATAGCGATTGACTCATTATAGTCTGCGCTAAAACTTCAGATAAATTGACTTCCATTGCCTGAAATTGCACAATGTCTTGTTCAGTGACAATTCCCACGGGAATGTGAACAAATTGTCTCAAATCTGACTGTAGTTGTTCCTCAGTAATCACGACACAGCTAATCCGAAACTCTGCCATCACCTGAGCTAAACTCAATACCGAAGCAGTCATTGGGGCACGAATCACTTGGGTTGTCATCACATCTGCGACACGCATGAATTTCAGGAGATGAATAGGGCGTAAAATGCTACGAATACTCTCGTGAGAAACTACACCAATAACTTCGTTTTTTTCTCCTACTATCGGTAGATGACGAATGCGATACCGCCGGAATAAGAACAAAGCAGCAAAAACATCTTTAAAAGCAGCTTGCTGTAGGGTAATCACTGGTTGCGTCATGACTTCAGCTATTGTCACCTTTCCAAAGTTGATGCCATCTGCCGTTAGCCGTACAATATCCCGTTCTGTAAAAATTCCCAGTAACTCTGTTTTCTCCATTACTAAGACACAGCTTGGGTCTGTCTGTTGTACAGTCATTGCATCTAATGGTGCAACACTTGATAATGAGCAACTTTGAATTCGCTTTTGATTCATTACAGCAATGACATCTACCAGCAATGTCTTTGGTGCAACAGTCAGTGGATTATAGTCTATTGCCGCCTCTATTGCTGGTTCACTCAGCAGCAGGTCATCAAGTTGCATGGCTGATTTGTCTAAGGAACACTGTTTTATAATGTACCAAGACTGATACAATTCCTTACCTGTTCCAATCTGTTGTCAACTTTGTTACTTTTCGTTACATTTACTTATGATTTAAAATTTAGGAGCAGTTGAGGCAGGTATCTATTTTGATAGATGACAGGTGGTATGATTCCTGTTGCATATGTAAATAAAAAACTGTAGAGATGCGTTTCAATCAGCGTCACTGAAACAATAAAAGTGATAAAAACTAAACTCGCAAGCAACCTCCAATATATGCTACAAGTGTGCATCGAAGCTCCTGTTACAGTACGCTGCGTGTCTCTAAGCCGAAAACCATTATTCTTTTATGCCTAATACCACCTGGACTCGTCATCATATTCTTTCCCTCGCTGACTTCACCACAGTTGAGTACGATACTGTTTTGCAAACTGCTGCTAGTTTTCAAGAAGTCCTATCACGGCGAACGAAGAAAGTACCAACCTTACAGGGACAGGTGGTGGCGAATTTATTTTTTGAACCATCCACCCGCACTCGTAGCAGTTTTGAACTCGCTGCTAAGCGGCTATCGGCAGATACGCTGAACTTCGCTTCCGGAACTTCTTCGATGACAAAAGGAGAGACTATTCTCGATACGGCGAAGACTTACTTGGCAATGGGAACTGATATCATGGTAATCCGCCATCGGGAGGCTGGAGTCCCAAATGCGATCGCCCAAGAAATGGATCGGCTTGGTGTACACGTTAGCGTCCTCAATGCTGGAGATGGTCAACACGAACATCCTTCCCAAGCCCTGCTAGACTTATTTACTATCTGTACTCTTCTTGATCCCGACAATCCCCGTGTCGAACTTTTAAAAGATAAAAAGATTGCGATCGTTGGAGATATTCTACATTCGCGGGTAGCGCGATCAAATATTTGGAGTTTTACAGCCTGTGGGGCTGATGTGCATCTAGCAGCACCACCCACCCTCTTACCTAAATTATTTGCAGATTACGGCGAAGATAGACCAGGCAAAGTGTTTCTCCATTGGGAGTTAGAACCAGCTTTGCAAGATGCTGATTTTGTCATGACTTTGCGCTTGCAAAAGGAACGAATGACTGCTCATTTATTGCCTTCTTTGCGAGAATACCATCAGATGTTTGGTATTACACGCTCAAAGTTGCAACTGTGCAAGCCAAACGTCAAAGTTTTGCACCCAGGTCCTGTTAACCGTGGTGTCGAAATTAGCTCGGAATTAATGGATGACCCTGAATTTAGCCTGATTCAAGCTCAAGTGACCAGTGGTGTTGCCGTTCGTATGGCGCTGCTGTATTTGATAGGAAGTGGGAAGTCCTAGCAGGAGAATTTCTATAGAGACGTAGCATGCTACGTCTCTAGATTTCAACAATCACAATACAAAATATTAGTGTTGACATCTACATTATTTCGATTATTCTAGAAATATGCCTAAAGAAGATACGGCTCGCTATGCAGATATGTTTGCTGCATTGGGGTCGGAGCCACGGCTTGAAATTATGCGGCTGCTGTTTGCAGCTTATCCAGAAGGGATGACAGTGGGTGAGATTCAGGAAAAGCTCAAAATTCCGAACTCAACCTTATCGCACCATTTGGAGAAGCTGCGGAATGAGGAGTTAGTGAATAGCCGCAAAGAGAAGCAATTTCTGTGGTACTCAGCGAATGCTGAGACGATGGAGGATTTGCTTGCTTTTTTGACGACGGGGAGAAGTAGGCGCGATCGCGTTATTGGACCAGTGAACAATACATCGACGCAGGAAGGATTTATGTTAGAAACATTTTTTGAGTCTATCTTTGACAGACTTTTTGGGTTTATGTCTGGCAGATTCCACCCCAAACATCCTGAAAGATTTACTGAAAAAGCAATGACAGCCATCTTATTTGCTCAGGGTGAATCTCACCGCTTAGGACATAACTTTGTGGGGACAGAACAAATTTTGCTAGGACTGCTTGGCGAAGGAAGTGGTTTAGGATCACAGTTTCTCTCCTTTGTGGGGGTGAACTTGGAAAATGCACAAATAGAGGTAGAAAAAATAATTGGCAGAGGTAGGGGTAATACACCTTTAGATATTCCCTTCACTCCCAGAGCCAAACGGGTGATAGAACTATCAGTAGAACAGTCGCGACAACTTGGTGTTAACTACGTTGGTACAGAGCATTTGCTATTAGGTATTCTGCGCGAAGGTGCAGGGGGTGCAGGCGGAGGAGTCGCAATTAGAGTTCTGCAAAATCTTGGGGTAGATTTAGTTTCTTTGGAACAACGACTGCGAACTGCTTTGGCTTAGACAGATGAGGTGTTTCTGGAGTACTTGCCTAGAAACACCTAATATTTGATTTGTGTGAAAGTGCCTGCGCAAAGCGCATAAATCGCGCCAGATTCCCGACAACTTTGGCGAAGTCGGGAATCTTGTGTTCATGAACGATTTAGGATTGCTATAGTGTTTTTTTTATGACTTCAATAAACTGAGATCTTGCAAGAGTTGCAACAGTGAGTCGTCAGAGGCTCTTGTTGGGTGCAAGATTTAAGTAAAACGAGGTGACTTTTCTGGAATTTGAGACAAAGGGTTTGTAGAAGTTAAGTAACTTAGTCCAAACAAACATAACATACGTTTATTTTTGCCGACTGATTTAGTAACTAACTTCTAAGAGTGTGGGAGAGAAATCAATATGAAACTGACATTTTTGTTAACTGCTGTAACTTTATTAAGTACAATATCTCTAGCCACTCCCGTTCCTGTTAAAGCAGAAAACCCTGCTCAAGTCCGGCAATTATTAGAAACGGGAGAATGTTTTGGGTGTGATTTAAGAGGAGCTAATCTCAAAGGCGCTCACCTCATTGGTGCTGATTTGAGGAATGCGAATTTAACGGGAGCTAACCTGAAAGATGCCAATTTAGAAGGTGCTGATTTAACTGGTGCAAATTTGCAATCTGCTAATTTAACAGAAGCATTTCTCAATAGTGCTAGCTTAAATAAAGCTAACCTCACCAATGCTAATTTGAATAATGCTAATTTATATAGTGCTGAAGTTGAAGATGGTGTTTTGGTAGGTACTAATTTATTGAAACGATACTAAAAGCCTTCATACTGGCATAAGCAATGATGTAAAATAAGGAAAAAATATTGTTCCCAAGCAGCAGCCCAGGAACAAAAATAAGAAGTCTATTGTCTGAAGTTACTCACCAGTAATCGACAATTCATCAACCCAGATTTTGGGACATACGCCTCCGGGTGTCAACTCTGGTTCTTTTTCCACAAAAATAATTGACTTAAGCAGTTCGAGAAAATCTCCTGCAACAGTCGCTGATTCAATGCTTGTCTTCACACCATTATTGACAAGCCAACCATCAAATGGTAGGGAAAAAGAACCTTGTAAGGCTTTCACACCTGCATGGAGAGCTTGTAAATCATCAATAAAAATCACATTTTCTGCCGTTTCTAAGCTCAATTCCTGTTCGCCAGGTGCGGCTGCAAAAACGTGATAGAAATTAGGGCTGACAGAGACTTTTGCACCAATATTGGCGTTACCAGTCGGCTTGGCATTCATCCTTTTAGCAGTTCCTGCACTGTGGAGAAAACCTGTTAAAACCCCATTTTCAATTAACGAAACTTTGCGGGTAGGAGTTCCTTCACCATCAAAAGTTTCTGCCCCAACGTTTGCTGGATGCAGCGCATCATCATACACTGAAAGTAAAGGAGAAGCAATTTGCTTCCCTAAATCATCAGGGGTAGATAAACTTTGCTTGTCTAGAATACTTTGAGCATTAAACAAGTTGGAAAAAGCACCCAATAAACTTAAGAAAGCATCTGGCGAGAAAACAACTCGATATTTACCAGACTTGATTTTTTCATAGTTCAAGTGGCTGATAGTTTTCTCTGCCGTTTCTTTGATGCAACCATTGATGTCTAGAGTGTCCAAACTCCGGTTGATTCTAAAAGCACCACCACTGCGGGGTTTTCTTCCGTCTTCCTCAGTTTTGCTGTAAAGATAGATTGATGATATAGAGTGGGATTCTGTTCTCATCGCGCCATCGCTGTTGAGATAAAATTTATCAATATCTCTTTGCGCCAAACTGTTATATGGCACTCCTTTAATCGCCGGATGAGCTGCGAGGACTTCTTTTTCAGCAGCTAACAGGCTTTCTATAAGTTGAGAAACAGGTGCTTGAGGTGCTTTTTCGTGGGATGAATTGTTCAGGGGAACAGTAGACTCTGGACTAAAATCAGGGACATTTTCTTTCACCCCAAAAAAACTAGCTTCGTAAGCCGTTTTTAAAGCTAATTCCAGTCCTTTGGGGTCTACATCTGTTGTGCTGGTGACACCCATTGTATTGTCTTCATTCCAAACACGAACGGTGACACCAGAAAGATTAGAAGCTTTCACTTGCTTGGGCTCACCTTGATCGACTTGCACACTTGTTGCATCTGCTGTTGAGCCATAGATATCGAATTTCTTGATGCCAAGCTTATCAGCACTTTCCTTGGCATAATTTGCAATCTCAGTGATGTTCGACATAGTTTATTTAAAATTCACCTATTTTCTCGCTCCCAGGTTCTACCTGGGAGTGTATTGCAGGAGGCTCTGCCTCCTGGTATCGTGTGGCAGAGCCACGCTTGTTGGCATTCCCAGGTGGAACCTGGGAACGAGTTAGTCTAAACCTGGGAACGAGTTAGCGTCCGCCTACGGTAATCGAATCAACCTTGATGTGAGGCTGTCCTACTGTTGTGTAGATACTGCCACTGACAGAACCACAGAAGCCGGCTGCAAGCGACAAATCTTGAGAACACATGGAAATTTTGTTCATAATTTCCTTAGCTTCACCAATCAGGATCGCTCCCTTCAGTGGCTTGGTGATTTTGCCATTTTCAATGAGATAAGCTTCATCTACACCAAAGTTAAATTGACCGGTAGCACCAACGCTACCGCCACCCATCTTTTTACAGTAGATACCTTTATCTACAGAGGCGAATAAATCGTCGGTGGTGTGCTCACCAGTCGCAATGTAGGTATTACGCATCCGGCTAGCAGCGGCAAAGGTAAAACTCTGGCGGCGTCCACTCCCGGTTCTGGGGTGCCCGGTACGCACTGAACCTGTTCTATCTGCCAAGAAGTTTTTCAAAACGCCTTTTTCAATTAATAGCGTTCTTTGAGACGGCATACCTTCGTCATCCATATCAATTGTACCGAAGGCGTTTTCAGTTCGCCCTTCATCCCAAGCTGTTAGTGCCTCATGGGCAATTTTTTCACCTTTTTTGTCAGCAAAGGGAGTGGTGTTGCGTTCGATTTGAGTGGTTTCTAGTAGGTGTCCGCATGCTTCGTGGAAGATCACCCCGCCAAAGTGATTCGCCATGATGATGGGGTAAGTGCCTGATTCCACATAATCAGCGTAGAGCATTTTTCCTGCTGATTCTGCAATGTGCTCTGCTGCTTCTCTATAATCCCAAGCTTTCAGGAAATTGGGATCGCTGGTATTACCAGCACGTTCAGCCATAGAAGCGCGATGAGCACCGTCAGCGCACAGGAGGATAAGTCCTACTGATTGAGTGAGGCGAATGTCACGAGCAAAAGTGCCATCACTGGCGGCGACTAAGACTTCTTGCCAATCACGGAAATAAGTGGCGCGGCGTGATTGTACGTGGCTTGCTTTTTGCTGAAGCTGAGCAGTACCATCAAGGAGAACTTCTCCCATTTCCCGGATGGATGTACACAGAGGTAACCAGCCATCTTTGCTTCTTTTGGTACCGTAGTCTCGCAGCAATTCCAGGTTGATTTCTGGGATGAAGGCGTTGGGAGCCGGAAGTTGTAATCCCAGGATAGAAAGACCTTTTTCCAAAGCTGCTTTCAAACCAGCAAAGGAAAGGTCATTGGTGCTAACGTAGCAATCTGCTTTGCCACGAAATACTCTGACTCCTGCACCTGTGGAAAGACGCGGTGTAATGCTGGTGATGGCGTCTTCTTCTGCAAGGCAGCTAATATAGTTGACACGCTCTAAGAAGAATTCAATAAAATCAGCACCAGCAGCACGTCCCAGTCCTAAGAGGGTAGACAAGGGAGCTTCCCAAGATTCATCGAATCGCTCTGGTGTGGAGGAGTATTGTAAAGTGGGCAGTTGTTTGGAGAGCAGTAGAGTATTTGTAAGCATCAGTAGCCTCAGAAAGCTGGCATTATCGGAGTGTTATGGCGGTTCTCAATGGACTGAGTATAATTAGTTAACACCCAGCAGGGTCATAAGATTAGGGGCGTGAGCGGTTCTGTATTAAACCTTATGAGCGATTGAAACCAGTCTAACAAATCCGTGTAAGCCGCAGTCGGCACAAAGGAGGTAGAGGTTTCCCCACCCTCTAAACTAGCAAGTAGGGTCTATTAGTGTAACGTAACGTTCTGTAACCTTTAACATTTTGCTAAAGTACGTTATAAATTGCCGTAAATTAGTATACTCTAGCTTAGAATTATTATTGTAATTTTTAACAATTCTCTAGCTCTACTTTTGTCCTTTAACCTTACTAAACTTGCCCGGCGAGTTAATGAAAATACAAGCATAATATAATGGGAATACATAGCCAAGTTATTCATAAAATAGATATTAAAAAACTAAAAAATGTTTCTAAAGTATCTATCGACTTTGAAGGCTCACCATTAATATCCCTTATGGGAGTAAATGGTTGTGGTAAATCCACCATATTATATGCTTTAGCTTGTGTATATAAACCAATAAGAAATGAAGATGAAAATTATAAATTTTCTAGATTTTTTCCTCCTCACAATCACTTTGATTGGTCTGGCTCAGACATATCCATAACCTACAGCTATCGTGATGGCGGTAGTTGTGTACAACAGATGGAAAAGGAATACAAAAAAAAAGATAGATGGGTAATCTATGAAAGAAGACCTGAAAGATATATTAAATTTATCGGTATCAAAACATGTGTTCCGGTAATTGAGTCTGAAAATACAGGTCAAAAAATTAAGTATACTACCAAAACACAAGCAACTCTCTTAGATGAATTAATTCGCAAAAAAGCTGGTTATATTCTCAATAAAAACTATGAGAGTTTACACGTACATGAATATGGAAATAAAACTATTCTAGGTGTGAAATCTGGAGCAAGTCAATACTCAGCTTTAAGAGGATGTCTGAAAAGTAAGAAAGCCCACGTAACGGTATCCTGTCAGTAGAA
>NZ_CAWMYC010000023.1:0-19380 GCF_963872035.1 Scytonema sp. HK-05 | reverse complement strand
GTTCGTTTGTGGACTCTTCAAGAATCCCCCGGCTTTTAGCCGTGGGGAGTATCAAATCTTGATATCTACTCCTTATCGATACAGCGTTGATAAGCTGTCGCGCCTACAATTTGCATATAATGAGAGCTTAGTAAATTCCAGTAGAGAGTGCTATGCCTGCAAAGGGGCTTCTGTCGGAGGTAGCTAAAGTAGCGAACAAGAACGTTGCAAAGCTTTGTAAAGTAACTTTTGATACTCTTTATCTCTCACGCCATAAGCACCAAACCTCTCCAAATGGGGATTCATCATTTGGGCATCGAACATCACAAATTCCCTTTGGCGCAACCTTTCCACCAACTTCACCATCGCCACCTTTGAACCCTCCGGGATGCGGTAAAACATCGACTCCCCAATAAAAGCACCCCCAATTACAATTCCCAAAATTCCCCCAGCGAGTTCATCCCCTTGCCAAGTTTCAAAACTATATGCCCAACCGGCTTGGTAAAGTTCCCAGTAAATCTCTTTTAACTGTGGTGAAATCCAGGTAAGTTCTCGGTTAGCACATCCAGCCACAACAGCTTTGAAATCGCGGTTAATCGCAACAGTAAAACGCTCTTGATTGAGAACACGCTGCAAGGACTTGGGGTAACGAAATCGTTCATCTAAAGGAATGAGAGTGCGATCGCGGCTTCCATACCACCCCAAGACATCATTCTCATCAGCCATGAGAAAATAGCCTTGAGCATAGCTTTGAATAATAGTGGCGATATCATATTGCATAAAAATAAGCAAAAAACATATTTTGTAGTAGGAGCTTAAGTGCATACTACGAAGGTATTTTCTGGCAACCTGAGTCTTTAATATAAAAATAAAAGAAAATGACAGAACCAATTCCACCCATCACCTTACCAGCACCTCAAAATCCTATGCTTGAGGGAGAATGGTTGCGCCAGCGCTTGCATCAGTGGCTTGATGAAGAATTTATCCCAGAAGCAATCAATCAGACAATTGCCCAAAGAGCAGCACAGATTTTTGTGCGTCAACGGATGGAAGGAGAAAACGACTTAGGTTCTCTAGTGATTGCCATTGTCACAGAGATGCAGTCGTTTGATTTTTCCAAAAGTTTCTACGGAGAGTTTGCTATAGCCAACGCTGTCAGCGATTTACTCCTAGATAGTCTGGGAATTGATAGATGTTGCGGACAGTAATTTTGTTAGCTGTTAGTTGTTAGTTGTCAATAAGAACCACTAACGACTAACGACTAATCACGCGCCTACCAACTAGATTTCACCACTCCGGGCAAAAGACCTTCGTGTGCCCATTCCCGCAGGACATTTCGAGATAGACCAAAGTCGCGGTAAACTCCTCTGGAACGACCAGTTACCCAGCAGCGGTTGCGGCGACGACTGGGAGCGCTATTGCGGGGTAGCTGTTGAATTTCGCGGTGAATTTCCAGCTTATCAAGAGGAGATTCTGCTTCTTTGAATTCTTCCAGCAAGGCTTCGCGCTTTTCAGCGTACTTAGCCACCAGTTTGGCGCGTTTTTTCTCGCGCTCAATCATGCTCTTTTTTGCCATAATCTAAGTAATTTATTTAAAGACAGCATTTTCCATTCTATATAATTGCACATCTTTTGACATGAATTAAGTTCGTAATTAGCGCTTAATCCCTCAAGCACTAACTACAAACCCTGGAATTTTTCCTTCTTCAGACCATTAAGGGCTTTCCTCAACTTTTGCCTTCACAGTCACCTGTGGCACGTTAAAAGCAGAAGGACAAAGTTCAGCCAGTTGACAAGCTTCACACGCAGGCGATCGCGCTTTACAAATCGCCCGACCATGATAAATCAGCCGAATTGACCAATTTTCCCAGTCTGGTTGAGGCAATAGGAGCATCAAATCTCGCTCAATGCGGATGGGGTCTGTGTGTTCAGTTAAGCCCAAGCGCTGGCTTAAACGCTTCACATGAGTATCAACAGTCACCCCAGCATTGATTCCATAAGCATGAGCGAGGACGACATTTGCCGTTTTGCGCGCCACACCAGGAAGCTGCAACAGCTGTTCCATCCGCTTTGGCACATGACCGCCAAATTCATTGACAATCATCCGACAGGCAGCTTGAATATTCTTCGCTTTATTGCGGTAAAACCCAGTGGAACGCACCAAGTTTTCTAACTCTGTCAAATCAGCATTTGCCAGACTCGCTGCATCCGGGAACTTACTAAACAAGGCTGGTGTCACTTGATTCACTCGTTCATCCGTACACTGAGCCGAGAGAATCGTAGCCACCAGCAACTGCACTGGGGTTGAGTAGTTTAAAGAGCAAGTTGCATCTGGATAAAGGCGGTTCAGGCGAACTAGGATTTCTAGCGCCCGTTGCTTTACAGATGAGCGTTTGCGCGTACTAATCACTGGAATAATTTTTGCACCCACTCCAATTGGGTAGTTTCTTTGAGTATGAGAAAAATGCCTAGCCCTAAAAGTATTACCAAACCAGTTTGCATGACACCTTCTTGAACGCGATTAGGCAAGGGTTTACCGCGCAAACCTTCAATCAGCAGAAAAGCAAGTTGTCCTCCATCTAAAGCTGGTAAAGGCAAAATATTGATCACAGCCAAGTTAATGCTGATCAAAGCGGCAAAGAAGAACAAACTAGCTGTATCATTCTGGGCAATGTTGGCACCTATTTCCACAATTCTCACTGGACCAGCAACTTGGTTAGCTGTCTCGCCGAAGTTCGTGATTAATTGCCCAAAACCTTGGAATGTCAGTGAGACAATCCGCTGGAATTCCTTAGCGCCAATCTTAAAAGCTTCCACGGGGTTGCTCACGGGACGACGCTCAAGTTTGACGTTGGGAGCAAGTCCGATGCCGATACTACCCTCACCGTTTGAGTTTGCTTCAGGAACTACGGTCAAAGACAGCTTTTGGTCATTACGGGCAATTTCTAATTGGATTGGCTTATCTGGATTAGTTTTAATTATTTCCCTTAAAGCCTCTAACTCTTGCTGCGATGCCCCAAATTGTCTTTGATTAGCTGCTAGGATGACATCTCCTTTCTGAATTCCTGCTTTGGCTGCGACAGAACTTACATTTGGTGCTAGCTGTTGAATCAAAACTCCTGGTTGGGGTTGGCTTGGTTGTGGTATGCCAACAAAACCAACCTGCGTGACTAAAAGGAAGTAGGCAAATATTAAATTCGCTATCACTCCCGCACTAATGACAATCGCCCGATCTAAAATGGGGCGGTTACGCAAAAGATTCGGGTCATTGGCTGGAATATTGCTATCTGGGTCATCGTCAGGAAAACCGACAAAACCACCCAGAGGAAAAGCTCGGATAGCGTATTCAGTTTGGGCTCCTTGATATTTCCAGATAACCGGACCAAAGCCCAGAGAAAAACGATTGACGTAAATCCCCTGGGACCTTGCTGCAATAAAATGTCCAAACTCGTGAACCAGGATCAGAACAGCCAAGACTGCGATCGCTGCTAAAGGCGCAAAAACTGACATAGAAAGAATGAGTGAACTTATTCAGCTATACTTATTCATTTTAAAATGTGTCCCAGTCTACCACTGGTCTGGTGTGCTGATTTTCTAGCTTTTTCGGTAATTCTTAAGGGAGAGTTGTAAATTGTTAGCCGAAGCGTGGTTCTTTGTCACAACGCTCCAAATGTACAGACGCGCCGCCAGTCGCCTGGCTGTCGGGAAACCCTCCTGCAGCGCTGGCTCGCCATGGCGCGTCTCTACAGCTAATCAACCTAGATCACAGCACTTCACGTCCTATGTAAGGTTGCAGCGCTTCTGGTATGCGTACGGTTCCATCCTCTTGTTGATAATTTTCCAAAATCGCTGCCATTGTACGTCCCGCAGCTAACCCAGAACCATTGAGGGTATGCACGAACTGCGTTCCCTTCTTACCGCTTTCTTTAAAGCGAATTTGACCCCGTCGCGCCTGGTAGTCCATAAAATTGGAACAGCTGGAAATTTCGCGGTATTTGCCAGAAGAGGGAAGCCAAACCTCTAAGTCATAGGTTTTGGCAGAATGAAATCCTATATCCCCAGTACATAACGCTACGACTCGGTAAGGCAGCTGCAACGCCTGTAAAATTGCTTCTGCATTACCTACCAATTTTTCCAGTTCCTCACTAGAAGTGCTGGGATGGACAAATTTCACCAGTTCAACTTTGTTAAATTGATGCAGTCGAATCAGTCCCCGCATATCGCGTCCATAACTCCCAGCTTCCCGACGAAAACAGGGAGTATAAGCACAATGGTAGATCGGCAACTCTTCGGAATTGAGAGTTTCACCACGGTAGAGGTTGGTTACGGGGACTTCCGCCGTAGGCGCAAGCCACAAATCATCAGCCGCGCATTTAAAACTTTCTTCAGCAAACTTGGGCAACTGACCCGTGGCTGTCATAGACTCGGTATTAATCAAAAATGGGGGAATGACTTCTACATACCCTGCTGCTATCTGGCGATCAAGCATAAATTGAATTAATGCTCTCTCCAGCTTCGCACCAGCGCCTATGAGCGTCACAAAGCGACTTTGTGCGACTTTCACAGCTCGCTCAACGTTGAGAATACCCAACTTTTCGCCAATTTCCCAGTGAGGAATAATCTTTGGGTTTTGAGGAATGTACTCATCGCCCCAACGACGCACTTCTACGTTATCTTCCTCACTCTTACCAATAGGTGTGGAGTCGCTTGGCAAGTTGGGAAGTGTTAGTAAAAGTTCTTCGATTTTGGCTGAGAGTTCTTTCTCCTGGGGTTCGAGTTTCCCAATTTCTGCTTTCACAGAACTGCCTTCATCCCGGAATGCTTGAATTTCTGGTCCTTTGGGGTTGGAACCAGCTTTTATCTTTTCAGGAATTAATTTAGCAATTTCGTTACTACGTGCTTGGAGTTGATTTCGCTTCGCTTCCAATTCGCGTTGCTGTTTATCCAACTCTAAAAGCGGCTCAATGTCGTAGTTTCCACCACGAGTATTCAACCGTTCCTGAACCAATTGCGGATTTTCTCGTATTAGCTTAATATCTAGCACAGATTTGTCCTAGTCCCTAGCCTGCGGATTTTCTTTACAGTTAACACATCAAAATATAGTACTTCCGGCTAGTAACAAGTGCAAAAGTCAACTAGCTCTCAAAAGTGAGTGACCTGAACTATTGCTTTGACATCAACCAATAGCAGGATGCTTTTCTCCCGCAAGTGTGTAGTAATCTTGAGATTAAAATTTCCACTTTCGCAAATTTCCAGTAAGAATTTTTGATGAATTCTTCAAAGAATCACTAGTTCGTCATTAAGGCAGTCCGCAGCGAACAAGAAATTATCAATTAAGAATTACGCTAAGACTGAGGTTTGGAGATGCGTTGGAGTAGCCAAATGGACGCAACAAGCCCTGCAAAATGTGCTGAAACCGTATTAGTGTTTGCCTGCACGACGAAAATATCCAACGATTGAATAATCCGGCTAGGGTCGATTTGGGTGTAAACTCCAGTACCCACTTGCGGTAAAGTCAATGACTTTGTCAGCAGGATGCCAACAGTCGCTTGCGCCCCTAACAAAGTCAACAGCATTCCCACCAAATGCACCATAACCGCAAAGCGTACGACTTGAAGAGTTTCAACTTTGCGCGGGCGGTTGTTAGGATTGGACGATTCCAGTCGATTACCAAGCTGGGTGTAACGGAAAGCTAAATAAATGCCCACTCCCAAGGCAATGAGCCCAGCAACTGCAAAAAAGGCACCGAACCCAGTTCCTGGATTATTACTAGTGCTACCAGATCTCTGACTTAAGACGGCAAACAGCAAAAT
Organism: Scytonema sp. HK-05; assembly: GCF_963872035.1. NCBI lineage: Bacteria > Bacillati > Cyanobacteriota > Cyanophyceae > Nostocales > Scytonemataceae > Scytonema > Scytonema sp. HK-05. The sequence goes on along the minus strand of NZ_CAWMYC010000023.1, from coordinate 13,588 downwards.
CCCCCCAGAAACAACACCTAGCACTAACTGAATCCAAAAGCTAATCCAACCTGTGAGGCGAAACGTTTGGGCGATTGCTCGGAGTGAAGAGGATTCTGACATACTGATCACCAATGTGCTGGGGTTTGATAAATTTACTATCACACTTAGCAAACGGCACTGGAGTATTTCTAGTAGATAAATTCCGTAGTGAATACTTTTTTGGGTGTGTTCGCTATCCGTAAAGCTGGAAATGAAACATGATATTTTGTCTAATCTTTACGCAAAGACCCTAGGATATTTACTGTCCAGCAAAGTTTTGATTAAGTTCTACATAAATACAGCATTTTACCTTTAAAATTGCTTAGACGGCATTTTATGCTTAAGCAGTCCTTACGCCCTTGGCATAACTTGACACTAAAGACTGTGGCATAGCCGTTGTCAAATCGCTCCTCAATATGATCTCAGAAGCTTGGGTAGGGGTGCAAATTTTTGTATCCCTAAGGTTGGTGCATCAGTTCCACGATTAGTCAGCGTGGAATTTGTCTCATGTCATTTTTACCCTTTGGTGATCCAGCCTAAGGAACGCTAAATACTTATCTTAATTGAGTAGTATTTTATACGATTTCCGTGGATTGTATGCTCAACCCTTAGGCATTTTTTAGCCATTCACTAACCATGAAACTTGAGGATATATATCACTTCTTTGAAAATCCTCCGCCAACTTACCTTTGTCAGGAGCTCGCGGTTTGTTATATCTTGTATGTCTTGGTACAAGGCGAATCCTATGGAACGGAGTTGATCCAACGATTGGAAACTGAACATCCAACCTACCGGCTTTCGGATACCGTACTTTACAGTGCGATTAAATTTCTCGAAGACCAGAAGGCAATCACTGGGTATTGGAAGAAACTGGAAGGACGCGGACGTCCTAGGCGCATGTACCAAGTGTCTCCAGAATGGCAATTTCAAGCAGAGGATTTAGCTCGTTTATGGCAACAGTACATAAGCGGGAGAAAAAATTAGCGTTCTCATTAAATAATGAATAAGTCACCTCCTGTAAAATACTCATAATTTAGTTTATGGATACTGCTACTCTACCATCGACGTTGCTGCTCACTTTTTTATTATCGGTCGGGCTATTTTTCTTTATTCGTGCCTCTACCAAAGACCGTACAGAAACAGAAAAGCTGGTTTGCGAGCAAGACGAAGCTACTTTAATGCCTCAATTGAGGGAGTATTTTCAAACACGGTCTTACCGAGTAGCAGCGGTAGACCCGAAACAAAACCAAGTGACTTTTGAAGGCTTTGTTCAACCTAGCTGGTTTTTAGCTGTGTTTTTAACACTTTTAGCCGCTGCGGGTCTTCTTTGTTTATCACTAGTTTTGTCACTACTTTTTCCCAAACTTAGTACAATTTTTCTTGGGCTGGTGCTGCTGTCGCCTTTGAGTGGTGTTTTTTATTGGAAAAAAGCTGGAAAACTAGAGAAGGTGTCGCTGAAGGTGGAAGCAACCCAAGGCGAAGAACACTCTCCAAGTAAAATCACTGTAACTGCCCATCGAGACGAACTCATTGAGTTACGCAGAGCTTTGGGATTAAAAATTTGTGAATAGCTGTTATTCTTTGACTCAGACTGGCAATTTCAGTTTGTTGCCTGCACCTTGTCTTGCATTATCATACTGTGACAATAATGAGGATGTGGTGTCATGCTGAGTGCAACTGCAACCTATCGCTTGAGGGCAGGGTTTGTGAAGCGTAAACTCCAAACCGGGCTTCAAGAAAGAGTAGGGTAAGTCGCATCAAGAAAGCTGTAAGCGGTGAAGCGCACGCTATAAATGAGCGTAGCTCCTACACAGGAGGCACGCAATACTTGTGATTGACAATTAATTAACCGAACATGATATGAGTCGCAAAGACGGACTTATAAACCACTTTTCAACTTTTAAGAAATGGAATAGAGGGAGGAGGTAAAACGACTCCTGCTCTATAGCTTTTCTCCACAAGTTGTAGAAAAAAGCTATATCGCTTGAAAGAGCGTGCCGAAGCTTTGCTCAAAACGGGCTCGCTCTATCCCCACTCCCTTATACGTTCTGACACTTATAATCAACTCATACAAACACAAGGTTTGATTAAAGCTGAGAGCCTGAGCCAAAATTGCTAGGCTAACACTGGCAAGTGAACTGCATCCTTAAAAAAAAATGAAACTTTGAAAAAACCTAGCAATTTTGTCAGTTAATGGTTGTCATAAGGCAAACTCAAACTTTATGATAACCATTGTTAGTTCATCGACTAGCAACAGCTAGTGGCTCCTGACCTGGAGAACCTTCAAGCACTCTCAGGCTAGGGAATAAAAAGTGGTTCTCCTCAACATATTGAGCACCAAACAGCCCCTTTTCAGCCCAAAAATAACGGTCTGTTGTGTGTTCATTTCGCTTTACAAGTAGCAACGCGGGTGGCAAAATTCCTTCAGCTTGAATGAATTTTCTAGCTGCTGTCACAGGCTTATCTTCGCCGCTTTCGATGCTAAATTGAGGCACGTGTTCTAAAATTCGCCGCCCTTCTTGCCGACGACGACTCTTCCTCTTGCGTCTCCTTGCCAACCTTCTGTCCTCCTCTTACAAGCGATAGATTGTAGTGATAGCTACAAAATACGTCGTCATTATAAAAGTTCTAGTTCAAAAAAACAAGAGTTGTTAACCTTTTGATACAAGAAAGATAATTTGTTTTTTAAAAGAAAAATTATGAGTAACGAACAATATAATTCCTTGGAACGAACCGTTAGTTGCTTTCTTCAGTTAAGCTTTGTTAAATGGAACAAGCCAACTCCTGTTCGTTTTCGTCCCTATAGTCTGTCATCTTAAACAAGGGCTCTTGAAATGTTAATGTCTGCCAGTTCTGAGTTTGTTGCTCTATGCCGAGAGCAATTGGCACTATTAGCCCAAGGGCTGGAAGCATCTTTGAGCGTTGTCTATTTGACGCAAGAATTGATAGAAGCTTCGACAAATGAAGCAAAACTCATTCCTGTGGTGGTTTACCCAGAAACGGCAGTGGAAGAGCAAACAGCCAATGCTTTGGTATTGCCCAGCTCAATACCTATTTCCAAAAAGAATTGGGATTCGTACAGTTCAGCCTCCCGTACCTTGGATAGAACACCGCGTTCTCGTATGGGTAATGTGTTCAACCTCAAAAACAACCGTCCTAACCGGAGGTTATTGAAAGCAGCAGAGGAATTTCCAGCCCGATCACGAGAAAGTGCCACAGGAGATGCAGCATCACCGCATTCAACAGAGGAGTATCTACTAAGAGGTGACCAGATTGTTTTACCTCTTGTCCATGAGGATGTGATGATAGGGTTGCTCGTCACAGTCAGGGAAGACCGAGCATGGAATGAACAAGAAAGGAGTGAAATAGAACGGATTGCTCAAACGCTATCGCTTGCCTGTGTTTTGGATCAGCGTCGAGCATGGCTGCACCAGCAGTTGCAGCAACAACAAATTCTCCAAGAAAAGCAGCAGGATTTACTGGATAATTTATTGCACCAGCTTCGCAACCCGTTAACGGCATTGCGAACTTTTGGTAAACTATTGCTGAAGCGACTGCGAGCAGGGGATGCTAACCGGGAGGTAGCAACTAGTATTGTGCGGGAAAGCGATCGCCTCAAAGAATTGTTACAACAGTTTGATGAAATTATTGACCTGACAGCAGAAGATTTAGGACCACTGGCGCTACCGCAAAAACAAGTCCTTGTAGAAGCAAACGTACAGAAAGACCCGAAAGCACCGCTTTTGTTGCCTGGTACAGGAGAAAAAGAAGTTAACTGTTCTGTACTAGATATATTAGAACCATTGTTGGTGTCCGCCAGAGCGATCGCTCAAGAGAGAAATTTGCAACTCATATCTGAAATTCCTCCTAACTTACCTCTGGTACGCGCCAACCTCAAAGCATTACGAGAGGTATTAAGTAATATAATTGACAATGCTTTAAAATATACCCCCACTGGTGGCAAGATTTTAATCCAAGCGGGGCAACAAAAAGCTAATTTTCAGGGAATTGCCATCAGTGACACTGGTCCTGGCATTCCGGCACAAGATTTAGAGCATCTTGGAGAGCGACATTACCGAGGTGTGCAAGCTCAAACGCAAATTCCAGGGACGGGGTTAGGATTATCAATTGCCAAACAGCTCATACAGGAAATGCAGGGCGAAATAGAAGTTTTCAGCCCTGCTGTGACCTCGCTTATTACATCACCTGATGCACCAGGAACGACCTTTATTATTTGGCTACCTGTTGTAACTGGTTAGTACTAACTACTAACTATTTCAACGAAACCTGAAAGTTCTGACCAATGGTCATTTGCAAGTCAGTCTTTGGGTCAATGGCGATTAAGTCCACACTGTTCTTACCAAAGAACAGACCAATTAATCCACCAATCGTAGCCCCACCCAGAATTTCTCCTGCACTAATAGCCTTATCACCAGTCACAACCGAAACCGCTGCAGCAGCACCTGCACCAAGTGCGGTATTCCTGAGAATTGTGTTTGTATTGATGCCCTTTTTGACAGTTTCGGTCTTGGTAATCACTTCAGAAGTCGCATTGATTGGATACTCCTGACCATTGGTTAAGATGAGTTTTTGGGCGATGAATTGAGAACCGCCCTTGTCTTTGACGGGACGCAGCTCACCAACCACTTGGCTGCCGGCTGGAATGACCAAGGTTCCTTTATCAGTGACAACGTTTTGCGCCACGGTGAGGGTTAAAGGCGCTGTTTCATCCTTAGTCACAAGAATTTTTTCTGCTTTTTCATACCTTATCGGAATAACAGTTCCTTCGGGAATTGTCACCGCTACTGGTTTTGATGGAGTAGGTTCGCCAAGAGCCACAATGTAGGGTGAGCTAATTGCTGCGGCTTTACCAGAGCTAACCAGTGCTTGGTAGACAAAAGCTGCTACTTGTGCTCGAGTTGCAGTTGCTTTGGGATTTAGGAATTTAACATCAGGATAGTTCACGACAATTTGTTTTTCAGTAGCCGCAGCAATTGGACTACCAGCATAGCTAGAGATGTTATTAGCGTCGTTGTAATATTGCAGGTTGCTTTCGGCATTACTGCTAGCGTTGTATTTTAAACCGTTAGCGAGGGAAACTAAAACCTGTTCGCGGGGAATATTTTGGTTAGGCTCGAAACGATTGCCAGGATATCCAGACAAGAAACCGGTGGTATATGCATCCTGAATCGCACTCGATGCCCAATAGTTGCTTGGTACATCGTCAAATCTGGCTGCCTGCCGTTCTGGTGCTTTTTGGAAAGCTTTGCCAATCATGGCAGCAAATTGAGCGCGTGTGACTGGCTGTTCTGGGCGGAAGCTACCATCTGGAAATCCAGCGATAATACCCCGTTGTGCCAGTTGTTGAATAAACTCTGCTGCCCAATAGTTGGATTGAAGGTCTGTAAAAGTTGTTTGGGCGAAAGAAGCTGTAGGTGTCACTAGAGGTGCGATAGTACCTGCTGTTATGCCCAAAGCCATGAATGCAGCACATCCAGATTGCCAACGAAAGTGACCAAACATTATATTTTCGCTCCCCACAAAATTATGCTCATTTCTGCTTGTTAATGAGACTATATTTGAGTTAAAAAGTTTCCAATTTTTGTGGAGTATGTTAATAGTGTAATGTAGCTATAACACTCATTTGAAGGATAAAGTCTGAAGGATAAAACGAAGAAAAAAACAAGTATGAAATATAAAATTTCAAGAAAATCTGAGAAACTTCTTTTTCCTCTTTCTCCTTTCTTTCATGCTTAATTTTTCTTCAAGCAGATTTTATTAATTCAAGATTTTCCTATGTATTTTGCCAATTGAAAAACTTTTTTCATCCAGTTAATTAAGCAAGACTTGCCATCTACAGAATAGTTGCAAAAGAATGATTTTTTTTACGTGAGTGCTACTTAGAAGGATAAAAAATTTCACGCTCTAACTCCCTTTATAGACAAGTGTTTTCTTGCCTCTCCACAAATGAGAAAGGGTTATAGGTAAAATCAAGTTATAGGTTATTGCCTTGATCTCAACGCAAGGTATTACCAACAATTTGTTGGCAACAGACGGTTGTGTCGCAACCAAGCTTATTACGTTTTTCTATGTAAGTTTAGAAACAAGTATGGCACTGTTTAAGTGATTTTGTACAGGTAAGACTACGAAAATTTTTTCACTGAAAAATCAAGCGACTGCACAGGGTAGTTAACTGCACATTATAGTTTAAGGATAGTTAAAGGTAGCGATCGCCTAGCAGCGTTACTCTGGGTGGTTGCACGAAGCGCGTCCTACTTGCGCTATCTGTTTCAAAAGACACAGGAGGGGTTGCCACAAGAGCAACCCCTCGGTAGTATACGGGCGATGCTGCAAAGCGCCGCAGGCGGCAATTGCAAGGAAGCGCAGCGCCCGTGCATGGTGATTGCGCAAAGCCCAGCGCCGAACGGGCATCCCAGTGCCTATTGACCCGACTCACAGGCTAAATTAAGATAAGCCGACTTACTAATAGCCACGATATACCAGCAAATTAGAGCGCAGTGTCAGATCCAAATCTCCTCTTTGGGGTTCAACAACGATAACTTCAACGTTTTTGCGTCGCAGTAGAACACTTGCAGCAGCACCAGCACCAGCACCAAGTATAGGTTCAATCGCTTGAATTTTGCGGTCACCTGTTATCAGTGCAATCACACTAGAAGCACCTGCACCAATAGCAGCATCCTGTAATATTTTATCAGTTTTACCTCCTTTACTAATTGTTTCCTTTTTGGTAACGACCCCAGATGTTGCATTAATAGACTGCCGTTCACCATTAGGAAGCACTATGTCTTGAGCGACAAAATAAGTCCCCTTTGTACCATTTCTGGTTATTGGTTGCAATTGTCCTTCAATTTGAGTTCCTTCAGGAATTAATACATTTCCTGCCCTGTCTACAATATTTCTTGCTATCCTCAGCTTTATGGGTGTAGTTTCATCAGGAGTGACAACAATTTTCTCTTTATCAAATGTTACTGGAAGTCTAACTCCAGCAGGAATGGAAACTCTTCCTGTTCCTGTTTGTGTTTGTGTTTGACCGCGAAAGATTGATTGTGCAGAAGCGGGAGCAGAGACAAACATGGGTGCAATGGCTCCTGTTGTCATTGCCATTGCCATAAGTGCAGCGGTTCCAGTTTTCCAACGATTCAAGTGAGTCATAGCAGAGCCTTTTTGTTTCTTTCTTAATGTGTTTGACGTGCTGTTACTGAGATTGTTTCTGGCTTTTTTTAAACCTGTCGCTAGGCGTATTCCGAGGCTTAAATCGATTTTATGACGGTAAGAATGTGCAATTGTTCCTCTCTATTCTTATACCGCTTCTTGGCGCTAGAGAATAGTAACGAAGGATGTATATGACGCAAAGTTTGTGAAATAGTTCCTGAATATTTTTACATTATCTGTATCTGCCGATGTATGCCTAGGAATAAGGGGAGTGAGGCAAATTGCAATCTCTTACTTTCTATTGTAATGTTAATTTCTTGTGATGGGAGAGTATCATACTGATACACTTCTTGTTTATGCAAAGATAAGCTCATTGCTTATTGCTTTGCTGTAACATTGCTACAGTATATTCCCTCACTAACTATTGATGGAACCAACACAAAAGCAACATCTTATTATCAATGCTTTAGACACCCTAGAATGACTGGGCGCTAAGATTTATGATGAAGATACGGGTGATTGGTACATTAGGACTCCTAGCCCGATCAATCGCCCTGCTTTAGACAGCGCACGCACTCGCGTTCAGACTGGAAGTCTAGATGATGTCGCCTCAACTGCGGGCTTTGGGGTTGGGGGGAAACCCGCGCACGGTGCCTATAAAAGCGAAGCCTGCCTAGGCAGACTATATATTCTTAAGTGCGCTTAAGTGCGCTTAGCCGCGATTTCTAATCGTCAAGTATTTTTTCTAAATGAAAAAGTAACGAATCAAATTTTATGAGTCGAATTATTTTAACCACCATCGGTTCTTTTGGTGACTTGCATCCCAAAATTGCGATCGCTCTCGAATTAAGAAAACGTGGTCACGATATTGTATTTGCAACCCACAAAGAATATCAATCCAAAATTGAAGCTTTGGGATTTGAGTTTCATCGGATGCGCCCGGATAATACTGCTCTGGACGATCCGCAAGAGATGGCGCGGATGATGGATTTGCAAACAGGTTCGGAGTATATTGTCTGCAAGTGGGTCTGTCCCAGTTTACGCCAGATGTATGCAGATTTGATCAATGCAGCGAAAAATGCAGATTTTATCTTTGCGGGTGAAGGAGTGATTGCGGCTCGAATGGTGGCGGAAAAATTAGGGATTCGGTGGGCATCAAGTGCTATGGCTCCAATCTCGTTTTTCTCTGCCTACGATCCATCCGTATTACCTCTATTTCCATTTCTAGTCAAGCTACGTCGGTTTGGCTTATTTGCTAACAGGGGAGTCATCAATTTTGCCAAGCTGGTTAGTAAATCTTGGGCAGAACCCGTCCATCAATTTCGCCGCGAACTTGGATTACCAACCTTAACTGGCAATCCTTTTATTGACGACAAGTTTTCGCCTTACCTTGTCCTTGCTCTGTTTTCCCCTGTTCTGGCAAAACCGCAACCTGATTGGGTTGCAAACACAGTCATGGCAGGTTTCACATTCTATGATGGTAGTTCGGACAAGACGGAACTTATGCCAGAACTGAAGCAATTTTTAGATGCAGGAGAACCGCCAATAGTTTTTACCCTTGGTTCTGCCGCAGTGATGTCGCCCGGCGATTTTTATCAGGAAAGCATCAAAGCCGCAAAGCAGCTTAATCGCCGTGCTGTGCTGTTAATTGGTAAAAATCCGCCTCCAGAAAATCTTTCAAAAGATATTCTTGCGGTTAGCTATGCACCATACTCGCAAATTTTCCCTCACGCTTGTGCCATTGTCCATCAAGGAGGAATTGGGACAACAGCCCAAGCATTACGGGCTGGTCGTCCTACCTTAATAATGCCCTACAGCCACGACCAACCGGATAATGCAGCACGAGTCGAACGCTTGGGAACTTCGCGCACGATTTCCCGCAAACAATATTCAGCGTCACGGGTTGTAAAAGAGTTGCATCAGTTGTTAAATCATCCCAGCTATGCAGCCTCTTGTGCGGAAATTCGACGCATTGTTCAGGCAGAAAATGGCGTGGGTGTGGCTTGTGATGCGATTGAAAAATGTTAGGTACATATGTTGGACTTTTGATACCGCGCTCTAGGTCAGACGAGAGCGAACGAAATTAGGACTTACCAAGCGGATGCTTTGCTGACCCCTTTTAGCCGCCACCCTCTTCTTAATTGAAAGCAGGAGAAGTCGCCCAGATTTGGATATGGGGTAGAGAGCGAAGCAAGTATTGGGGAGAATAATTTTTGCTTCATCTGTAAAGCGTTTAAAGAATCAAACAAACTTCTTGTTTCTGGAAGGCAAAAAGGAAAGAACCGCAGGAAAGATGAATTTTTTCACGCTGGTAGTAAAAAATGTTTGCCTAATATGAAAAAAACACTCATTATATTGTTAACATTCGTTAACTTAAGGGATTAAAGACTAGAAACATTATTTTTACCTAGCTAAACTAACAAAAAGAGCATATGTACTGTTATTTCTTAAAAAAGGTTTAGCGCCTAATTCTCGATGATCCCAATTCAACTGACCCTCAAAAACTTCCTCAGTTACCGCGACGCTACTTTAGATTTTCGCGGGTTACATACGGCTTGTATTTGTGGTTCCAATGGCGCTGGAAAATCTTCCCTCCTCGAAGCTATCACTTGGGCAATTTGGGGTGAAAGCAGAGCCTCTAGCGAAGATGATGTTATCCAAACAGGTGCAAAAGAAGTTAGAGTTGATTTCATCTTTGAAGCAAACCAGCAAACTTATCGAGTGATTCGCACCCGAGTGCGGGGTGGAAGTGGTGCTTTGGAATTTCAAATACAAATACCCACTGGGTTTCGCGCACTTACTGGCAAAGGGGTAAGGGCAACACAAGATTTGATTTTAGAACATATTAAGCTTGATTACGAAACTTTCATTAATTCGGCATACCTGCGTCAAGGTCGTGCCGATGAATTCATGCTCAAGCGACCTAGTGAGCGTAAGGAAATATTAGCAGAGTTATTAAAACTCAATCAGTACGATGAATTAGAAGAACGGGCAAAAGAACTATCACGCCAGTTTAAAGCAAGAACGGAAGAACTAGAGCGCGTTTTGGATTCGCTGAAATCTCAACTGCAACAACGTGAAGCAATTGCTCAAAAACAAGGCGACTTGGAAGCCGAAATCAATCAACTGCAACAGGTACAAGCCTTTGAAAATATTCAATTACAAAGTTTGCAAGTTGTCCAGCATCAGCGGCAAAACTGGGAGCAACAACTGAACTTTGTTAGGCAGCAGTACCAGAATCTTACTCAAGACTGCGATCGCCTGCAACAAGAGCAGTCAGCAATTGACTCTGGGCTATCTTCTTTAGATGAACTCTTAACTCAAGAAGCTGAAATTAAAGCCGGGTACAACCAATACCAAGTTCTACAATCCCAAGAAGAAGCGATGGGCGCTCAATTTGAAGAATACACTCGCGCCCAACAAGCACAGCAACAAAAGCAACACCAGCTAACCAAACAAATTAACGAAATTGAGCGGCAATTACAACACGCAGAGGCACAACTCGCGGCTGTGCAGCAACAAGAGCAAGAACTTCAGCAAACTCTCAGTAAGTCAGATGAAGTAGAAGCAGCAATAGCACAACTTGCTGCTGCGCGCAACCGTGTTGCTCAACTCGATCAATTGCAACTGCAAGTTTCTCCCCTGTTGCAACAACGCTTGTCATTGCAAAGCCAACTGGATCGCGCTCATGCTGGTTTAGTTGCTCGACTCGAACAACTCGAAGCAACAGCCAATCAATTACAACGTCAGCATAGACGCCAACCGCAACTGCAACAAGCAGTCATGGAAGTGGCAATGCAGATTGACGAATTGGAGAAGAAGCGGGTTTATCTACAACGAGTACAAGAAAAAGGACAGGAAAGGCGTCACCTGATCGAACGCTTGCAGGCTCATCAACGGGACTTTGAAAAACTGCTAGGAGAACTCCAGCAAAAGCTGCAAATGCTCCAAAATCCCAATGCTCTCTGTCCTTTGTGCGAACGTCCTCTAGAGGAACATTACTGGAATCGTGTCGTAGACAAAACCAAAATCGAGTACAAAGATGCTGAAGATGAACTGTGGATAGTCAGGGAGCGAATGGCTGTTTCAGACAGAGAAATTCAGGTACTCAGGCAAGAATATCGTGAAATATCACAAGAATTGTCTCATTATGATACTTTACGGGAACAAAGGGGACAATTGGCAGCACAGTTGCAGGCGACAAGCGATGTGGAACAACAGCTACTAGAAATAGTCGCTGAAAAGCAGCAATTAGAGCGCTGCTTGCAAATGGGTAACTATGCTCATGAAACCCAAGCCGAACTCCAGCAACTTCAACAATATTTGCAACAACTCAACTACAATGAACAAGACCACGCCCTTGCCCGTAACGAAGTAGAGCGGTGGCGGTGGGCAGAAATTAGACTCAGCCAAATTAAAGATGCAGCTAAGCGTCAAGCGCAAATAGAAGCACGAAAACCAGAAATTGAGGCGCAAATTGCCCAATTACAAACCAGAATCCAGCAAGAAGCCACTGAATCTGAATGTGCCAGACAAATCGCTGCTCTTGAGCGCCACATTGCTGAAATTGGTTACGTGTCAGAAGAGCATAACAATCTTCGCATGGCTGTACGCAAAGCTCAATCTTGGCAGTTACGCTATCAACAACTTGTGGGGGCGCAGCAGCAGTATCCCCAACTGAAAACAAGATTACAAGAGTTAGAGGTATCTTTGCAAGCGAGATTAACAGAACGGCAAAGACTTGCCATCCAAATCGAAAGCATCGTCCAGCAGCTCGAAGAATCAGCAAATCCATCTGCTCAAATCCCAGCATTAGAGCAGCAATTGGCATCACGCCGACGGCAACTTGACGAACAAATTGGTCAGTTGGGACGCTTGCAGCAGCAGGTTCACCAACTAGAAACATTGCAAATTCAGTATGAACAACAGCAGCAGCAACTGCAAGAAGCAAGACGACAACATCGCATTTATCAGGAATTATCACAAGCTTTTGGTAAAAATGGTATCCAAGCATTGATGATTGAGAATGTGTTGCCCCAGTTGGAAATAGAGACAAATCAACTACTTTCGCGACTGAGTGCCAATCAGCTACACGTTCAATTTGTTACACAAAGGGCTGGAAAGAGTGGCAAGGCAAGCAAGAAAAATGCCAAGTTGATAGACACCTTGGATATCTTGATTGCTGATGCAAGAGGAACGCGGGCTTATGAAACTTACTCTGGTGGAGAAGCATTTAGAATTAACTTTGCGATCCGTTTAGCCTTGGCGAAATTATTAGCGCAGCGGGCGGGGGCGGCGTTGCAATTGTTGATTGTGGATGAAGGGTTTGGGACACAAGATGCAGAAGGATGCGATCGCCTAATTGCAGCGATTAATGCGATCGCATCTGATTTTGCCTGCATCCTCACGGTAACTCATATGCCTCACCTTAAAGAAGCTTTTCAAGCCCGGATTGAAGTGAGTAAAACACAGAGTGGTTCGCAGGTGCATTTGTTAATTTAAACAACAGCCGTGTTTTTGCGGTTATTGATTCTGTCAAAATGTAATAGTTGAAAAAATGAATCTGACTACGTGCATTCTGAGGACACGTTGCCAAGTTTGATGACGTTTTGTAAAGAATTAGCGATACAAGTGTTAACTTGATTTCCACTAATTGTGGTTGATTTAACAGTTACCAGTTATCAGTTTCATCCTTTGCATGTTTAAGTCCCCCACCAAGAGCACCGAAAGCGTTGGTGGCGGGTTTAAATCCCCCACCATAGCAGGCGTTACTGTTCACTGTTCACTGTTCACTGTTTTAAGGTGCAATTACTACACAGCTTGGGAGAGTGCAATGGCTGGTTTGCGAAGTACTTGTTGGGGGGCTTTCTTAGGAATTGCGATTGGCGAAGCCACTGCCCTCTGCGCAATCGCTGGTGTCTATACTTTATCGGCAGATTGCGCTCAAGCTCAAATTACCCCTGATGCCACTTTACCGAATAATTCCATCGTCAACATAAATGGCAACACTTTCAAGATCACAGGCGGAACACGAGCAGGCACTAATCTGTTCCACAGTTTCAAAAATTTCTCTGTTCCTACTGGTAGCGAAGCTTTCTTTAACAATACGGTTGACATTAAAAACATAATTAGTCGGGTAACAGGTGGGTCGATATCTAATATTGATGGCTTGATTCGCACCCTAGGGACGGCTAACTTGTTTTTGATAAATCCCAATGGCATTATTTTTGGACCCAATGCCAGTTTAAATATTGGGGGTTCGTTTATTGGTAGTACTGCCAGCAGTATAAATTTTGCCGATGGTACTATAGCGGTTCTCACTTGGATGCAATACAATAACCACAATGTTTAAACCAGCCAATTATGTCACTCAAATTAACAGTTTCAAAAGCCT
>NZ_CAWMYC010000022.1:0-20011 GCF_963872035.1 Scytonema sp. HK-05 | reverse complement strand
TCACCACTGACCTGAGTACAGGTACAGTCGGAGCCTCCTTGCGGCAATAGGTGAATCTTATCAGTTTCTTATCTTCTTGGTTTAATCTCAATTAGTCAATCCCTTTAACGGGTCGCGGCAAGGAGTCCTAAACCTAATGACGGGTGGGGAGGAATTGCCGCTCCCACCGATTGGGTACTGGGAGTACAGACGCCCTAATTAGGGCGTCTCTACGGACTGGGGACTGGGAAAATATCTCAAAATTTGGGAGCGGCAATATTTCCCCGGACACATTTTGAGGCTCCCTTACCATTACCCCAATCCAAGGGTCCCCAATGCTCAGTCCCTTTTACACTGCTTTAAGTAATGTAAGAATGAGAACCAAGAAGATATTGCTTATTGATGATGAAGCAACTATTCGAGAACTCGTACAAGTCTGTTTAAGCGACCTAGCAGGGTGGAATGTTGTAACTGTCGCCTCAGCTCAAGCCGGGCTGAAACAGCTAGCGATAGAACGTCCTGATGCGATCATTCTTGACGTTTTAATGCCGGGTATGGATGCCATCACCTTTCTGCATAGACTCCAGCAAAACCCTTTAACCAAAGCTATTCCCGTTATCTTCTTGAGCGTGAGATCTGCTTGGTTTACGTCACAAAAACTTTACTCACTTGGTGTGGTTAAGGCAATTGCTAAGCCCTTTAATCCAGTGACTTTACCAGGAGCGATCGCTCGCGCCCTCGGATGGACTTTGCAGGATGAGGATGAATTTTTTGTTTGAGCGATCGCCGCCCAATCGAAAAAATTTTAGCGTCCCTATCAGTTCCTTATTTTTCATTGATAGCCTGAGCTTAAGGTTTTTGGAAAAAGAATTTGGAGGAATAAAGTCAACAACCCACCACTGATGCTCCGCATACAGTGGGGGCGCGGCAGACTCAGTGAGGCTGGGTGAATTGACATCAAATAACAAAATAGTATTTCCGTCTTTTAGACATCCTTAGTAATAGGCATAGCTTCACAGATAGAAAAACAGAGTTTCCTTAGAGTAAATTGTAGAGTTAGCCAGATGAAACAATTTCAAACTAGACGAAGAAGGGGAGTTTTCTTGACTTCTGTTGGACTAAAGCGGTTACAAACGGCAATTGAAGGACTGCAGATAAACCAGAACAAGGGCGAGTGCTTCACCTTGCAAGAATTAAGCGCACGCATGAACGTATCAACGAAAACCCTGAGTCGGTTATGGTCTTTGAATGCAAGTGTGGATCTGCGAACGCTCAAACGATGCTTTAGTGCCTTTGACCTAGAAATATGCACACAGGATTACACCATTAGCAACGAGATGGATGAGAATGAAACCACTGAAGCCTTATCATATAATTCGGACACAAAAGAGATATATGCATTGCAATCAATAGCCAAAGACACCTTTGCTAATGAACAGCATGACAAGTTTAGAGGTTGTTGTTTGTACCCAGATGGCTTAATTCCCCTCGATTCTGTGCTGTATATTGAACGACCACCCGTTGAGAAACTGGGCTATCAGGAAATCACTCAACCAGGCTGTGTGATTCGGATTTGTGCTCCAAGCCAGATGGGTAAAAGTTCTCTAGTGCTGCGGCTTTGTGCTTTTGCTCAACAGCAGGAGTATTATACAGTAAAACTAGATTGCAATCAAATCGATGCGCTATTCTTGAGTGACTTAAACCTATTTTTGCGTCATTTTTGCTGGCGAGTGG
Source organism: Scytonema sp. HK-05 (assembly GCF_963872035.1). Classification (NCBI taxonomy): domain Bacteria; kingdom Bacillati; phylum Cyanobacteriota; class Cyanophyceae; order Nostocales; family Scytonemataceae; genus Scytonema; species Scytonema sp. HK-05. Next base: position 18,298 of record NZ_CAWMYC010000022.1, on the reverse strand, counting down.
CAAAAGAATTAGGCATTGCTCCCAATTTGGATGCCTACTGGGATAGTGAAATTGACAGTAAGTTGAATTGTAATTTCTACTGGAAAAACTACTTATTGGAGCAAATCAAACGTCCAATAGTTCTGGTGTTAGAGCAGTTTGACCGCTTTTTTGAATATCCTCAAATTGCTCAAGAGTTTTTTCCTCTGTTACGCTCATGGTACGACGAAGCACGAGTGAATACTCACTGGCAGAAACTCAGACTAGTGGTGGTTTACTCCACAGAAGTGTATGTTTCCCTAGATATCAACTGTTCTCCATTTAACATTGGGTTACCGTTGTACCTGAGGGACTTTACTGAGCAACAAGTAAAGGAATTAGCCCAGAGGCACGGGTTAAGCTGGAATTCTGGTAAAGAGGCTGCCCAATTGATATCTCTAGTGGGCGGACATCCCGCACTGATTCAGATTAGCTTATATTATCTGACCTATCAAGGCATGACCCTAGAAAAACTGGTAGAGGACGCGATCGCCAACGGCGGCATTTATCGCTCTCATTTATTGCGACAGTGGACAACGCTGCAAGAAAACCCCTGTTTGATAGAGGCATATGCTAAAGTTGTAACAGCATCCGAAAGTGTTTATCTGAATCCGATTGAGGCTTACAAGCTCGATTGCTTGGGATTGATCTGCTATGAAGGCTCGCGCATTTCTCCTCGTTGCGAACTTTACCGCGCTTACTTTAAAAAACAACTATCTACAATTGTGGCGTTGCACAATAGAAATATGATGCAATGTCCTGAATGCGGTTCAACCACAGTTAGCAAAAATGGACAGCGCAAAGGAAAACAGAACTACTTGTGCCAAGTCTGTCAGCGACAGTTTATCGATACCTATGAACCAAAAAGTTATACACCACCAGGGCAAAGGCATTTAAATTTGGTTCATAGGTGATTGACGAAAAGTCTGATTTATGTATTGAACGCTCAAATCAGATTTATCGCGCTCAGCATTTTACTTACTTATAAAGGTGAACCATTAGGATACATCAGTGCCACCCGTTTTTGACGGATTTTGGCTTCCTCTAAACAAAATTCTTCAATTTGTTTAACTACGTCTTCAGAGATTCCAAGTTTCTTTGCTCCTTTGAGTACTACATTCCGTTCTTGTTCACCATATTCTTTATCAGCAGAACAAGCTTTGATCGCATCATAAATTACCCAACGTCGCGATTCATTGGATGTATGAGAACGACTAACTAGTGCCTCTATATCTTCATCAGCTTCATAAACTTTGAGTTTTTCAAGAATTTCAGATCCGCAACCGCTGGCATCGGCAAGTCCAAGCACCCAATCTCTTTCTTCATCTGTTAGTGTCCCATCGCCGTTAGCACAAGCAAGAAGTGCTTTGAAGTAAACTTCATAAGCGTCTGATGGACTCTTTGTTAAACTGTACTGCTCATTCAAAAACCACAAAGCGCCTAAATCACTCTTTTTTTCTGAAATATTGGTAGCCATTTTATTTCCTTGAATTGTCCAATTCATTTTGGAAATTACAGATTTTATTTTAATGTTTATTGCTCTTAATTAATCATTGATTAATTATTTTTATATTCCTAAGCTTATCTGTCTAGTTAACTGTCTTAACTGTCTTATCTGTCTAGTTAACTGTCTTAACTGTCTTATCTGTCTTAACTGTCTTAACTGTCTTAACTGTCTTAACTGTCTTATCTGTCTTAACTGTCTTAACTGTCTTATCTGTCTTAACTGTCTTATCTGACCTTGCATTTTCATTCTTCAAGTTATAATTATTCGTTGACAAAATATTTATTCATGTAAATTGCTTAAGTGTCTTAACTGTCCTTGCATTTTATGAGCGATTATAATATGATTCAAAACTGACACTCAAACAAAGCTACAGTCAAAACAGTGAACAGTGAACAGTGACCAGTTACCAGTCAATCCCCATCAATGAATTGAGGGGCTTGAAATAAGGATGCACTTTCATTATTTCTCCATCAATAAATTGAGGGCCAAGGAAGCGTCACCAGTACCAGCATGGTACTTGATAACTGATAACTGGTAACTGATTCGGTCAATTAGCAGCTAGAAATCAAAACTTATGTATGACATCAAAAAAGTTGGTTCATCGTGGATATTGAATTGGTTCTTTGGTTTTAACCAGATTCCTACAAATGAGGATTCTTGCATTTACATGAAATCAGTTTTATGTTGCGCTAAAGGAGATGGAGTTCTCTCAAGCGAAGAAAGGGATTGGGCTATTGGATTCGCTGCATCTTGGGGAGTAGCAGACTGGGTGATTGAAGAGCTAAAAACATATTCGGCGGATGAAGATTTAGCAGAAGTCATTGCTCGCTCTCCTCAAGTATCCATAGCACAGAGAGATATACTTCTCACTGCAATTTGGGTTTGTGCTGCTGATGGAGAACTGCATGAAAAAGAGAAGATAAAAATTCGGCAAATGGCGTCTCTTCTGGGGGTAGAAGAAGAAATAGTAGAGCAGCTAGAGCAGCTACAACAAGAAGAATCAGCACTACGGCACAAGCGCATTAACCTCTTATATCCGGAAAAAAGCCCCTATTAATAATCTATATCCAGCACGTAAAACCCTAGTATCAAATAAGCTTAGGGTTTAAGCAATGTAACTAGGATTTACGCACTGTACAAATAGGACATCATGTGTGTGAACAGAATTTGATTGTTTCAGGGTTTTGACAATTACCGCCACATAGGTGACGATTGCGATTCGGGGCAGTGCGTGAAGCGCGATGGCACGTATGCGCAAAGCGCAGGCACTCTCGGCGCACAGCGTGTCGCTTTGCGACTCAGTGCCCGCCATAGGCGATCGCACTTAATATGATCCAAGAATCAGGTTTTCATGCCCCAAACCCATACCTCATATTTAGTATTTCCTGGCGTAAGTCCTAGTAACATTTTCCCTTGATTGAGAATTGACAAGAGTTTATTGCGTAGATTGAATTAGGAGGAAATTTGCTAGCTTTTAAGATATATCCAAAACTCTACGAGAGTTTAAGAAAAGGTTGGGAAGATTTTAATAGCAGCCAAGAATACAAGTTATTCCATGATTTTTTTGAATTTCTTTTACAAGCGGGATTTGACGAAAGTCAATACAGAAAATCTATTCCCAACCCAGCTTATGATAATGCAGCGAAAATCATTGGAAAGTATTTTTTGGCAACAGCAAGACAGTTTGAAATTTACTTCGATGAGATTTTTCCTGGCAATTTTTCTATATCAGAGGAAGGTGACAAAGAGGATTTTGTTATTCGAGTGTTTTATTTAACCGCTTTTTATCGAAATCAACCTTTATGCCTTTTCTCAATTAAGTTTCCTCATTATCATCAAAATTTTGGCTTTCCACTACCACCAGAATTAGAAATAGTAAAGTTGTACGAAAAGTGTGATTAGCAAAAAAAAATCTTTCTTCAATCAAGAATTTATTCTATTTTCTGTGCGTACATATACGGTTTTTTCAATTTGAGTGTCCTGAGTCTAATTGAGAACAACTATTAATTAATTTGTAGTATATGTTTACTCAACAATCAAATTCGATGATATTTCGCAGTCCATATCCTGATATTTCTATACCTGAGCAGCCACTGACAGAATTTGTATTGCAACGAGCAGTAGAATTAGCGCAGAAACCAGCCTTGATTGAAGGGCACAGCGATTGCGCAGAGCGCAGCGGCAAAGCCGAACGCATAGTAACTTATGGAGAACTGGCAGACTCTATTCGTAGAGTTGCTTCTAGCTTGGCGGCGCGTGGCTTCTCCAAAGGTGATGTTTTCGCAATTTACAGCCCGAATATTCCCGAATATGCGATCGCTTTTCATGCCGCAGCAACTTTAGGCGGGATTGTTACTACAGTTAACCCATCCTACACAGTAGAAGAACTGGCATATCAACTCAATGACGCTGGTGTAAAATATCTTCTTACCATCCCAGACCTTGTAACGCAAGCATTAAAAGCAGTTGGTCAGTCAAAGGTCAAGGAAGTATTTGTATTTGGTGAGGCAGATGGGGCTACCTCATTTTCTGTGCTTTTAGAAGGTTCAGGAGAAATACCAAAAGTACATATCAATCCACAAGAAGATTTAGTAGCCTTACCTTACTCTAGTGGCACTACTGGTATGCCTAAAGGTGTAATGCACACCCACTATTCTTTTGTGGCCAACTTTCACCAATTCCAAAACTGCGAACCAGTCAGCGAGGCTGATGCAATCATTGGAGTTTTACCTTTTTTTCATGCCTACGGCATGGTCATGCTGAATTACAGCTTGGCCTGTGGTGCTACTGTTGTGACGATGCCGCGCTTCGATTTAGAAGCCTTTGTGAGTCTGATTGAAAAGCATAAAATCACCCGTATCCACATTGTTCCACCTATTTTGCTGGCATTAGCAAAGCAACCAATAGTAGATAAATACAATCTTTCAAGCTTGCGGGTGCTGACTTCTGGCGCAGCACCACTCAGTGATCAATTAATCAAAGAGTGCCAACAGCGTCTTCCTAATTTTGTTGTCAAGCAAGCCTATGGAACGTCAGAAACCTTTGTGACCACCTATACGCCGGATGAACGAGACAAAATCAAGCCTGGTTCAGTCGGTCAATGTCTTTCTCATGTGGAATGTCAAATTGTAGACGTCGATACCCAACAACCATTAGGTTTTAATCAACCAGGAGAGTTGTGGGTACGCGGGCCGCAGATGATGAAAGGCTATTTGAATAATCCTGACGCAACTGCCAACACAATTGATCGAGATGGTTGGTATCACACCGGCGATATTGTCTATGTTGATGATGACGGTTACTTTTACATAGTCGATCGCATTAAGGAGTTGATTAAGTGCAATGGCTATGCTATTGCACCAGCAGAGCTAGAAGCAGTATTGTTGAGTCATCCGGCTGTTGCTGATGCTTGTGTAGTCAAGAGTCCTCATCCCAGTAGTGGCGAAGTTCCTAAAGCTTTTGTAGTGCTGAAAGCTGCTGCGACTCCACAGCAAATTATGGAGTTTGTCGCTGGAAAAGTTGCACCGCAGAAAACGATCCGCAGACTTGAATTTGTGGACAAAATTCCCAAATCACCTGCTGGCAAAATTTTGCGCCGCATATTGGCACAACAAGAACTGACAAATATCAAAGCAGCATCCTCTGATGAGCAGCCATTACAGCTACAGTTGGAGTTTTTACAAAAATTAGATGATGCTTCTTTGGGTCAACGTCAAGAGCTATTAATTGCTTATGTTCGAGAGCAATTTGTCAAAGTTTTAGGTATCGATTCATCTCAAAATTTAGATACAGAGAAGCCTTTGAGTGAATTGAGGCTTGATTCTCTCATGAATATCGATCTGAAGAATCGTATTGATACTGAACTAGGGGTGGATATACCCATAGAAATGTTTCTTGGTAGCTCCAACATCAACCAATTGGTAAATTTATTGCTTCAGCAACTAGCAGCAAAAAACACAATTACCTCACAAAAATCATCTGCCCAGTTAGCAACGGATTTAAATTCAGAGATTGTTTTGGACTCTACAATATTACCTGAATATCCATTTGAGTCAATTATAACTGAACCTACTGCTATTTTTTTGACTGGAACTACAGGTTTTTTAGGGGCTTTCTTGCTTCAAGAACTGCTGTTAAAAACCCAAGCCAATGTTTATTGCTTGGTACGTTCGACTGATGCTGAATCAGGGAAAAAGAGGATTCAAAATAACTTAGGATCCTATGGAATTTGGAATGATGATTTTGCTGAGAGAGTTATTCCTGTGTTGGGTGATTTATCTCAACCACTATTAGGTTTATCATCACAGGATTTTCAAAAAATGAGCAGCATCATTGATGTGATTTATCACAATGCTGCTTGGATTAACTATGTTTATCCTTACTCAGCATTAAAGCCTACCAATGTTTTGGGAACTCAGGAAATCTTGAGATTGGCGAGTCGTGTAAAAATCAAGCCTGTACATTACATTTCTACAATTGCAGTTTTTGAGTCATCAGCTTATTGGGGAAAAGTCGTAACTGAATCCGATCAACTCACTCATAGTGAGGGAATGAAACTTGCTTACTCCCAGAGTAAATGGGTAGCAGAAAAGTTAGTGATGATAGCACGCGATCGCGGTATTCCAGTTTCAATTTATAGACCGCCATTTATTTCCGGTCATAGTCAAACAGGTGCTTGGTATAAAGATGATGTAATTTGCCGCACCATCAAAGGCTGTATTCAAATGGGGAGTATGACAGACATCACTGATAGATTGGATTTAGCTCCCGTAGATTACCTCAGCCAAAGTATTGTGTATTTATCAAAGCAAAAAAATTCTCTTGGTAAGGCTTTTCACTTGAATAATCCTCAACCTATTTCTTGGAGAGAACTAACTGATTTTATCTGCTCTCTTGGCTATGAGATTGAGCATATTGCTTATAAAGATTGGCAAATACAACTAAATAATTCTGTCCGAACTAGGGAAAATCCTTTATATCATCTCTTGCCTTTTTATCAAAAGCAGTTGCCTCAAGAAAAAGTAGGGGTTACGGAGCAATATCAGCACTCAACTGATCCTAAAATTAGCTGTCTAGCAACACAAAATGCTCTAAATGGTAGTTCTATAGTGTGTCCGCCTGTAAATTATCAATTGCTCAATACTTATTTCTCGTATTTTGCTCGTAGTGGTTGGCTAGACTTAGTTCCAAAATAGATGTAATTAAGCAATTCAAAATTCACAGCCTAGCATTTTACCTTTTCTAATGGCTATTCAGTAGCTCAATAACCTTTCTGAAAAACTACAAGCTTTTATGTTTCAAACTCAATTACAACATCCTACAAGTACAAACAAGATGCAGACTACACAAACATTAAAGCAAATGATTGCTGGTGCTTGGATTACCCAAGGTATATATGTAGTTGCTCAACTGGGTATTGCAGATTTACTCAAGGACGGTTCTAAAAGTTACGATGAATTAGCAACAAAAACTGGTGTCGATGGACGCTCGCTCTACAGACTACTACGTGCCCTTGCCAGTGTTGGTATATTTGCTGAAGGGAGTTCAGGTTACTTTGAATTGACTCCGCTTGCGGAAGGGTTGCAAAGTGATCGCACCGATTCCCTACGTGGTTATGCGATCAAATCTGGTCAACCTTGGGAATGGCAACCTTGGGGACATCTACTTGAAAGTATCAAAACTGGAAAACCTGTATTCAAAAATATCTTCGGGATGGAGATATTTGATTACCTAGGTACTAACCTTTCTGCTTCTAAAATATACACTCAAGCCATAAGTAGTATATCTGGCGACGAAGATGCGCCGATCGCATCTGGTTATGACTTCTCATCTATCCACAACTTAGTTGAGGTTGGAGGTGGAAATGGTACTTTAATGACCTCGATTCTCAAAGCGAATTTGACAATGCAGGGGATTTTATTTGATTTACCCCATGTAGTTGCACAAGCCAAGCCTGCGATTGAAGACTTGGGACTACAAGATCGTTGTCAACTAGTCGGCGGTAACTTCTTTGAGTCAGTACCCAAAGGAGGAGATGCTTACTTGCTGCGGCATATTATTCACGATTGGGATGATGAAAGAGCGATCGCCATCCTCAAAAATTGCTATCAAGCGATGCAGCCTAACAGCAAATTGCTGATAGTTGAAATGGTTATCCCTCCAGGAAACGAACCACTCTTTGGCAAACTCCTCGACTTGCAGATGCTCGTGAATTATGGCGGATGTGAACGTACTGAAGCCGAGTATCAGATCCTACTAGAAACAGCAGGTTTCTCATTGACAAAAATTTATCCCGTAGCACCTCCAATCAGTGTGATTGAGGCTATTCGCCGATGAAAGGGAACTCTTAACGGGGAACAGAAAACTAAGTCTCTGTTCCTGCCACTAAGAGGCTAGGTAAATCATTTGTTGGCACAAAACTTATAGTTTTTAGTTCAGAAGGCAGAAGTACGTTCGTCTGAAGGCAGAAGGGGACCCCACGCATAAATGCGGGGGATTGAATAACGTTGCTACGCGTTTATTTTTCTCCATAAATAAATTCAGGGGCTGTCTTACCATATGGCAGAGCACAGAGGACGAACCCTTGTTACCTTTTTTACTTCTCCCTCATAAATGCCCTCTGCCCTCTGCCCTCTGCCTTTCCCTCGGTAAATAAAATGAAGGAAAAGTTGATTGAAACTTTACTAGAAATTTCAGAACAGGAAAAAGAGCGGCTTTTAGCAGCCATCCAAATTGATTGTCAAATTTAATCAGAAAAAGCTTCATATGTATTACAGTCAATAATGGTAATGAAAAAACCTTGCCCCTCAATAACATTAGCACTATGAGATAAGCCGCGAGGAATGAATATACTTGCAGGGGCATTTACAATATAAGTCTCATCTCCCAAAGTGATACGAAAAACCAGCTTTTCAAATGAGAGAATCAGATTGAATTCGTTACAGTTGTGATAATGAGGTTGGCAATAACTTCTATCTTGCGGTTGAAGATGAGAAATTTCATGTATTGCGATGTGTTTATCAGCTTCAGAATGCAGATTTTTCCCAGACATTAAGCGGCGAAAAATAGGAGCTTCATCGTGAAAAGGTATCGACTGTAACGGTTGAACTATACCGCTTGATATCAAAGATTGATGCTTGAGCACATTGACTTTTTTGTGTTGCGAGTTACTACTGTTAATCATCATGTCTGTATTACTAGTTGACCGAAAAAGGAAAGGATACAAGCCCGTTCCGTTGTTCCCTACGGCGGGAAACCCGCCTACAGGACTTCTCTCTGAATTTATTCATGGAGAAGAAAAAATGCCGAGCAACATTATTCAAGCCCCCGGATTTATCCGTGGGGTCTTCAATTTTGAATTTTGAATTTTGAATTTTGAATTCCCCGAAGGGGTTGACTTGCCGACAGCCACTGTTTTATCCGAGGGATCACCGTATAACCAGTTGCCTCGCGCCTGAGGGTCGTTGCTGGTGTAGTACTCATGCCACGCATTCAGGAGTTCTTCGACCGTAAGGGTGCCGTCGCCGTCAGCGTCGAGGTGCTTAAAGGCTAGCTGGCTGTTCGCCGGCGTACAGCCAAAGGCCTCGTGGAATTTAGCAAACTCACTTTGTTCCAGCGAGCCATCGTTATCGCGATCACAGATTGAGAACAGCGCTTGTGCAAGGAGTCCGAAAATTTGTAAAGCAGTCTCCGTCTGGCTTTCCATAGGGTTGACATTAAGCCAGAACCAACGTAAAAATCAGGATTGGAAATAGTTGCTGATAGCAACTATCCCGGAAAATTATGGGGAACTAATTCATAACTGTTCTCCAATTCGAGTGTGATATAGCGTTTCCTCTCAGAGGTTGCTTGTAAAGTATTGGGCGAATAGAATTCGCTACTACTAGAAGGTTGGGAATCAGCTTTTTTGAGTATGTGTGCATAGGCATCACTTCCTCAAACCAGAAGAATCCCAACTTTTGCGACTATATATTGGCGAGAAATCTTCTCTTAATCCAATCATTAGTCGTGGTAAACAGGATAATTGCTTATCCCAAAGTATTTAGCGATAGGTAAATTTCCATATCGTCGTCAGTCTGGCAAAGCCCACACGCCAATTCAATTATCTTGTTGGCTTGCCGACAGCCACTGTTTTATCCGAGGGATCGCCGTACAACCAGTTGCCTCGCGCATTGGGGTCGTTGCTAGTGTAGTACTCATGCCACGCATTCAGGAGTTCTTCGACCGTAAGGGTGCCGTCGCCGTCAGCGTCGAGGTGCTCAAAGGCTAGCTGGCTGTTCGCCGACGTACAGCCAAAGGCCGCGTGGAATTTAGCAAACTCACTTTGTCCTAGGGAACCGTCGTCATCGCGATCGCAGATTGAGAAGATTGCTTCTGCAACGGGATGGAAGCCTTTTTTATAGCCATCTGGATCCTCTGCGAAGGCCTTGCGTAAGCCCTTGCGCCACTCCTCCGGACTGATTTTGCCGTCGTTGTCGGTATCCATCTTAATTGTTACATGTTTCCAAAAGTTCTCGAACGCTTGGAACAGTTTTTGCGTTTTGTGGCTGCCCATAGGCTCACCGAGATAAGTGGCGACACGGGCTGCAAGAGCGAGCGAATCGGCCGCTTCTAAAAAGCCGTTCCCGTTTACGTCGCCATGAGTAAAACAAACGTCCAATTTGCGATCTAATAAATCTTTAGCTTCAACGACAGGCATATTAAATCTCCGTTAATACGTTGACATCCACTGTAATCTTTATCATTGCGTGTGGATGAATTATTTAGTAGTATTACAGAATTTTGATTAAGATACAAGGACAGTTAAGACAGTTAAGACATTTTCCTTAACTGTCTTAACTGTCTTAACTGTCCTTGCTTTTCCATCAAAACTCTGAAAATATATAAGATATTGTGTGTGTTTAAGAATATACATCTGATGCGCTGACGATACACATCTAAAGCAACCTCTAGTTTCCTTCCGTAAGAGTTTTAAACTCTGCATGGCGGCTGGTTACTTTCGTTGCTAATAATAAAGCCAAATTAGGCATGTATAGACGCCCAGACATTCGTATGTGCTTGGTTTGATGAAAGGCTATCCGTCTCCATTGGGGCATCGAGAATGGTCTACATTGGACAATGGATGTCACTTTTAATGAAGATGCTTGCCGTATTCGTACCGGATATGCACCACAAAACCTTGGTTTACTCCGACGAATTGCTCTTAATGCTTTGAACCGAGAACAATCTTTAAAACGTAGTAATCGTCAAAAATCGAATCGAGCCGCAATGGATAATAATTATATGCTTACTATTCTTGCTGCTTGTTTCTTCCAACATAATGATGTTTCTCAATCCGCTTGTCAATAGGGTTTGAGATGCGCTTACCCTGGTTATAACTTTTCATCAATTCGCAACTTAGTTGAGGTTGCAGGTGGACGCGGTACCCTGATTGCCTCGATTCTTAAGGCGAATTTGACAATGAAGGGTGTTCTATACTATTCGCATGAAATAAATCGGATTTTGAACAAGAAGATATTTTTTTAAATCGTTTTGCAGTATTTGGCGTAAGTGCTTAATCTTGCCAGGGCTAGCTTAAGTTGATAATATCAATCACGTTATCTCAATTATTTGACATTGATGCTGAGAATATGAATATACTAATTCTCCTGGCAGAAGTTGTATTTTTAATACTCATTTTCTCCCTGTTTAACTGGCTGATTGGAATAATCTTCAGGCAGTTTGCTAAGGTTTCTTGGTTTCAAGGCAGAACTGCAAATATTACCTTCCTGCGCCGCAATATCAGCAGACTTGTGATTTTCACTTGTGTGGTGCTGTGTCTTGCGCTGATTGCTGTGAATGGGATGGTGATTTATCGAGGCGGAAACGTAAAGGAATTCCAACTTAACTTCATTCGCAGTATTCCGACTCAATTCTGGGTCAATATTGTTACGGCGAGCTTAAAAACTGTTAGCCTACTGATACTGGTTAAGTTCAGCATACCACCCTTACACCGGGGTATAGACTGGGTTTGCGATTACGCCAAGAAGGTTGATCAAATCAAGGCTAACGATGAGAGTACCGAGGCTTTTTTTAGGGTCTTAAAAAGAATTATCACTCATACTCTTTGGATATCATCTGCTATCTTATGCGCTAAATTTTTCTACCTTCCAGAAATCGTTTCCAGATATCTTTACATTGCCTTAAAAATCTATATCATTGTCACAGTTGGTTTACTCATTGTCAAAGCTGTTGCTACTATCGTTGACACCCTTGATGCCCTTAGTCTTAAATACTCCAGTTCTAACAATCTGCTGCGTTTATACGAGCGTTTACGCCACCTGATTCCACTTTTCAAAAAATGTTTGGAATACGTCCTCTATGTCGCCATAGTAAATCTCGTTGTTCCAGAAATAGAGTTTATCGCTTGGATAAGTGCTTATACGCCCACAATTGTTCAGATTATTGGGGTTTTCTTTATCAGCAATGTTTTGATAGAAGTCGCCTACTTCATCCTTGATGAGTTCTACCTAAAAACTACAGATTCAAATGATTCACAGCGACAGAAACGGCTGACGCTCATTCCGTTAATGCGGAGTTTCGCCAAATATTTCATTTATTTCACTGCCGGAGTTACCATACTCAAGCTCATTGGCATTGATCCTGCGCCTATCTTAGCAGGTGCAGGAATTGTAGGTATAGCAGTTGGTCTTGGGGCACAAAACCTCATTAATGATGTCGTTTGTGGATTTTTGATCCTGTTTGAAAACTATTACTTGGTGGGTGACTATATCGAAGCAGGGAAAATGCAAGACAGAGGTGTCGAGGGGATTGTGGAGGCGATTGAGTTGAGAACGACTCACGTCCGACATCCCGATGGTCAATTGCAGATTATTCGGAATGGGGATATTGGATCAATTATCAACTATTCTAAACAGTATATATATGCAAGGGTAGAAATTAGCGTTTCCTATGACTCCAATTTAGATCATGTGTATAGAGTGGTTGAGAAGGTAGGACAGCAGTTAAAGGCGGATGAGCAGGATGTTCTGGAACCCACGCGAGTAGCTGGAATAGAAAACTTTGGGGAAGATAACCTGTTGCTTCTGACGCTGACGAAGGTCAAGCCTGGAAAACACCTTCATATTCAGCGTGTTCTCCGCAAGATATTAAAGGAAACTTTTAGTCAGGAAGAAATTGAAATTTACGGTTTTTCCAAGAATTGATACTATAGCAATCCTATTTCATTTGTGAAAATTGACCAGCTTCAGATCCCCGACTTCTTAAAGAAGTCGGGGATCTTGTTTGTTCACGAATCCTCAACGGACTGCTATAGTACATGACAGCGGAAATAAAGCTACCCTTCGGGTATGCCTAGTGGGTACGGCCACGGCTATCGCCGTTAGCGCAGCTCCTCCGGAGGAGGCACGGCACGCCTGACGGCGTTAGCGAAGCTCCTCCGAAGGAGGCACAGCAGTCGCCTGCGGAGGGAAACCCTACCAAGAGCGCTGCTTCACCATTACAAACCAGCAAAAGAGTTACGGTATAAGTATGCGTGACTTGTTAGCTTCACTTTTGACTTCCGCCCTGCGGTACTAGCCCTTTTAACTGGAGTTTAGCTAATTTCACTAAAACAATAACTTCAACATTACTGTTTTAAGTTTTGGCTTTCTCGCCATCATCAATCACTCAGAGCAATGCTGGACAAATCTTTATCTAGTAGTGGGTGTTCTGATTTGGCGAGGTCTTCCAACAAAGTTGCTGCAACTTTTGCCTGTTGTCTATTATTAGTCGAGGCTAGAGCTTCGCTTAAAGCGTCGTACCACATACCTGCTTCAGCATATAAATTAACTCTTTCGGAGGATTCGCCTTGATTAGAAAGCGCAATTTTCAAATTTGATGGCGTTGGTACAACCTCAATCTCTGCGCGAACAAGTAAATTGCGCGAGGGACGGTTACGGTTGCACAAACTTTCCAATTGCCAAAGATATTTTTTACCCACAGTTAAATCTTGTGCCTGCTGTGGTAAGGATAGTGTCATAATCCCTGGTGAGCTTTGCAACTGTTGCTTGTAAGCGAGCTTGCTTGGTTGGTCGTTTGCATCAAACTCGTAGAGTGTGAATTCCATAGGTATCTGTTGTGAGTGGGGTACAAACCAAGCAAACGTTGGGTGAAGCGAAGTCGTTTGACCGACGTGTGTCACAGGGGCAAGTAAAATGACTGGGCGCACACCGTTTGCTTGGCACCCCCCTCTAACACCTGAGGAGTCCGTATAACCACTGGGCGGCTTTTGAGTGCGGGGTGGTTTGTATGCAGCTTGCGCCGCTTGAGTAAACAAAAGTGTAATGGTCAAAACACAACTTGTTAAAAATTTGGCATTAAAAAGTTTGTGCAAGAGCCACTCTCTCTGAGTCATCTTCATATCCTCTCCGGCATTGCACTAAAAAAACAACAGTAAAATCTTAAAAATTCCAAGCGGGTTTTCTACGAATTCCCTTACTTTTCAATCTAGAGGAAATTACGTAGAAATTTCCTATTAAAATATTCTTTAATATTTGTATAGAGTGGAATTTACATAACTTTAATTAGAACGGTTAACTATTCAATCACTAACGTTTTACTATTAATATCTTCTCATGCAGTTATGTCAATTCCAGAGGGGAAATAGAATCTTGATAAAAAGGCGAAATTGTAAAGATATTGTGGTTAATTTTGCCAGGGTAACAATTACCAAAAGTACAATTTGGCTACAGGCCAAGATAACTCGCAAAGAGTGCCTTTAGGAGAAAGAGGCGATCGCCTAAATTTCCCTTTAAGTTGTCGCGCCAATGACCTAAACTGGTGCGTTCCGTGACCTTCTTTAAATGAGTTCATGCCTAAGCCATCATCTATAACGCTCAAAGTGTACCAGCCTTCATAAGTCGTACACGTGACTTCTAGCCTCGTGACTCCTGTGGCGTGTTTACCGACGTTGCACAAAGCTTCTTCCAGAAATCGACACAGTCCTAACTTTTGTTCTGTATTTAAATGTCGATTATCTATAGGCTCAAATGTACGGATTTTAACTCGCAGTGTTTTAAAACAGGGAAAATCCCGCTCTAAAGTATGGCTATAAACTTGATAGAGAAGTTCATGAATGGGGTCTTGTAAATTTAGAATCAGACCTTTTCCTAAATAAAGACAACTATCTTGCATCAGAGGTTCTTGTTGCAGAAATTCATAAATTCCCCGCAGTTCATGATTCAATTTTTCCAGTTCTTTTTCAACTTCGCAAAGTAATTCGTTGGCTGGTAAATCTCTGTCTCGGACACGCTTTAAAGTTTTAGCAAGGGTTTGCAATGGTCCGTTGTGAATCGTTTCAAATGTGCGTTCAATGACGGTTTGGCGAGCGTTAATTCTAGAACGCCAAGCTTGGTCGTATTGATATAAGGCGGTCATGCCTATACCATTTAAAACTAAAACGAGCATTGCTGGTGTTACTGGAACCCACAAACCCCAAGTCAGGAGGAACAAATAACTCAGGATGACAAGATAAGTGCTAGCAATGAAAACAGCTAAAAGATTGATCCACGGGAATTTCGTGAGTCTGGCAAAACCAATTCCCAAGAGACCCCAGCCTATAATCCATACATATTCCCACCCTTCTGACCAAGAATGTAAAAGTGGTCGTTTGTCAAGCACAGCAGTGATGATTTGAGAAATGGCATGTGCTTGAATTTCCACTCCATAAACTCGCCCTGGTGCAGTTTTGGTAGATGGAATTGCGGAAGTCGTTATCCAGTCTTTGATGCTTGGGGCTATGATCCCGATAATTACGATGCGATCGCGTATCCACTCAGGTTGAAAATTTCCCGTTTTAATATCATTAAGAGTAATCGTTCTAAATCGTTCTCGACCAGAGCGAAAATTGAGTAGTACTTGAACTCCACCATCATTTGCTTGCACGTAACCCCCAGTGTTCGCCAAAAACTGAGGTAGTTCGGTATTTCCAAACCTCATAGCAGCCGAGTCGCGAATACCGTTTTCTAAGGTTATACCTTTATGAGCCAGATAAGCACTTGCTAGAGATAGCGATAAAGAGAGCTTGTATTCTTTGGGTGTTGGTGTAGCTAGCAAGCTGCGTCGCAATTTGCCATCATTATCCGTAATTTGGTCTGCAAAACCAACTTGTTCGGGTGGTAATGCTGGTGGTGGCGCAACTTGCTCGGGTAAGACTTTTTCAATAGCAATTAAATTTTTGATATCCTTAAATGCAGCTACAAGTTCGCGATGACCAGGCTCAACAGGTAAATCTCTAAAAATATCAATACCAATCACCCGAGGCTTGTAGGTTTCTAATTTTCTGACAAGCGCTGCAATTTCTTTATCTGGAATAGGATACTTTCCGACATTGCGGATATCCTTTTCATCAATTCCTACAATCAAGATACGTTCATCGATAGGTTCACTTGAACGTAGACGAACAAAACTATCAAAAGCTAGCCACTCTAAAGATTGCATAGAACCAGTGAGACGGACAACAATCACTAGTCCAATCACTGCAATGCCTGGTAATGCACCCACACGCCAAATGGCAATTTCATCTTTGATTATTTTCCAAATTCCAGCGTGCATTAGAAGTGTGAATTGAGCAAGTTTTTTCGTAAAAATTCTATGGTAAATTCTAAAAATCTATTTTGATTTTTAATTCAATAAACCTCTTGCATCTGTTTGATTCCATCTGTGTCCATCTGGAGGACACTGCGTTGCGGGGGTTCCCCCCGTTGAAGCAAGTGTCCGTTGTCCATCTGTGGTTAATTATTCTTTCAGGACTTACGCAAAAATGCCAAAAAGCTTAATTTATCGTTCGCGTACCATGCCGGAGGCATACCGCTAAGACGCCAAGAACGCCAAGAATTCGTAGAGTGTGCGTAAGTCCTATCTTTTTTTGACTTTTGCAAGAAGTTTAATATTTTTTACAATTTCAATCTCTATAAAATTCGTCATAGATTATAAGTTGCTCCTTATTCATAACTCTGAACTCACAACTAATCTATTAACCCTTCTTCCCTGGCTATCATTTCTGTTTGAATTCGGATATTTTTTCCATCGTCAGGATAAACGTTTAAAGCGTCTTGGAGTTTACTCCAGTAATGGCGCACCATCCTTTCAGAGACACACATTCGCTCTGCTATAGCCTTATCTTGTAATCCTTCCTCAAATGCTAGACTTAGCACCCTTAGCCACTCTGGTTTCACCTCCAATCCAGAATGAATTCCTTTTATATCTTTGGTATGAGTTAATCCCTGCAATGCCCAATCAACTCTCGTTAACATTTCTTGACTAGAAAGACTTTTATCCGCAACAGTGAAGCCTCCTTTATGAGCATCAATGTCAGGTCTAATGCGTACTATTGTTCTGACATGAGCGCTTTGGACAACAATATTCAAGTTGGGGTAGTCCTTCATCAAAGTCCTGAGAAGTTGAACGCCCGTATCAGGTCGTGCCATCATCCCAGTATTTTCAGGAATAGAAAGATCCATAACCACGAGGTCAGGCTGCGAATTCATCACTTGATTGAGAGCATTCTTTGCAGTTAGAGCAGTGATCAGTTCAGCATCTGGGTATTGTTTTCGCAGGACATCTATGGTCCCACCTAAAACTGATTCGTGGTCATCAATAACCAAAATTTTCAGCAATGCCTTCCCTGATAAAGTTTGTCTCATTTTTTATACCCTCGTCAAAACAGCATATGTATAATTATATACTAATAAAACAAATAGAAGAAATCGGCTGATGTTTAATTCATCAATTATATTTACTTTGGTAACGACTAAAAGTTATAACTTACTTCCAGCAAAAGTACCAGACTACGCTGAGATTTTTGATACGGTAAAAGCATTTCCCGAATGTTAAGATTTGAAAACTTTTGCAAAGATATTTTAATTCTGGTAGACTAGAAGAATAAATAAGTGTATATGGTTCAGGATAAGTTATTCGCACAATCAACTGACCTATATTTTGCTGTTCTTCTAAACTGATATCAATTGATATTGGCGTTAAAACTTCTGGCAAAGTTATTCTCAGTAACTCCTCTAAAGCTGTGACAACTGTCAAACTGCATCCAACTGACTCCTGTCGCCAACAAGGTGGCATATCAATATGAAAATATAGGTGTGGATGAGATGTTCTCCAAGGTTCTAAGAGGCAGTGAATGGCTAAAGGCAAGCTATCTTGAAGGTATGCTGGAAATAAGCGATCGCTTAATTGCACTAAAGATTGATGGAACTGATCAATTTGTTTTAAGCAATCTTGAGTTTTGTTGAACGACAACTCCAAGTTATCTACGCTTAACATCTCTAGGCTACGACGAATTGCGAAAGACTCTTGCAACAAACCGTCTCGGATTTTCTCCGCTTCTTGAAAGAGTTTTATAGATTGCCTACAAGACCACCACTGTAATGCCTCTTGAGTTGTATGCTCAGAAGCTAGAAACCGGATGAGGGTGAGGAGGTAGATAATTAAGAATATAATGGGTGTACACAATGTTAGCCTCACAAGACATCGTTATGTTATTTATTTTCCTAGCATAATAAAGAAAGGCTAGGCAGGGCATTGTATCTTTGTGCAAAATATAATAGTTATAATACGTCACTTTTATTTCTCAAAACTGCATAGAGAACAGAATCATTAAGAATTCGTTATTCAGCTATTGCACATTTTATTGATATCTTGATTTTTCATAAGTCAAATCTTGCACCCAACAAGAGCCAGAGGCTCTAATATCTCGTTACCAGGTTGAACCTGGTAACGAGG